>NZ_SSDQ01000036.1:0-33705 GCF_004794315.1 Microbacterium sp. PF5
GCCCGCACCCTCCTCCGCGGCCACGGCTGCGGGCGCGGGTGCGGCGTCGTCCGCGCGGGACTCCCACCCCGTCGGCGCCTCCGCGAGCAGCGCGGCCACGACGGCGTCGAGCGTCTCGGCCTCGCGGTACCGCACGCGCACGGCCCCGCCGACGCGGTCGAGCACGTCGCGGATCAGGTGCAGCGGGCGCGGGGCGTCGCTGAGGTAGCTGGTCTGCGGCGCGAGCAGCTCGAGCGCCTGGGCGAGGTCGAGGCGCTCGACCTCGGGTGAGTCCGGTCCGTCCGCGCGGCGGTCCAGCACCACGACGGCGGCGACGCGCGGTGCCCCGGACAGCGGCACCCCGGGGTGCAGCGACGAGGGCGCGACCTGCACCTTGTGCGGTGCGGCGGCCTCGATCACGGACAGCGGCTTCCGGTAGGCGACGACGGTGCCGTCCGCGGCGACCCCGACGGTCTCGTCGCTCACGTACGCGTACCGACGGGCCAGCCGACGGGCGGCCGTGGTCTTGCCGGTGCCCGACGGCGCGCTGAGCACCGCGACCCGGCCGTCGGCGTCGGCGAGACCCGCGGCGTGCATCATCCACAGGGCGTCGCCGCGGCGCAGGGCCAGCGCTGCGAGGGTCACGTCACTCGACAGGAGCGCGAGGGCCGCGTCGTCGTCGCCGCCCTCCCGAACGCGGACGACGGAGTACAGCGGGCCGTCGGCATCGGTCAGCGCGTCGCTCCAGGCGGCGCGCACCCGATCCGCGAACACCGGACCCCTGGTCGACGCGTCGATGTCGATGACGGCGCCGATCGCGGCGACCCGGATGCGGTCGGACATGGCGCCAGCCTATCCGTGCACCGCGGCAGCTCCCCGGGGCGGCGGCCGAGCCCGCGGCGCTTTCGCCCACCCCGAGTCGAACGCACAATCCGCGCAGAAAGAACGCGCACAGCGCGCTTTTCCCCGGTGCGCCGCCCGCGCCCGTCCGCCCGCCCCTACCGTCTCTTCCACGGAGGGCTCCTGGGGGATGCAGACGGTTCGTGTCGCCGCTCCGCGACCGCACGTCACGCTTCTGCACCCACGGGAGAGAGCCCCATGATCGACGACGACCGTCCCCCGCCCCGACCGTCGCGACGAGCCGTCCTGCACGCCGCCGCCTGGAGCGTCCCGGTGATCGCGCTGGCCGCCGCCGCACCGCTCGCGGCCGCCAGCGCTACCACTTTCAGCCTGGCCTGGACGGGCGCCACCACTTCACTCGTGGCCCTTCCCCTGCTCGACGGCGGCGGCGTCCTCACCAGCCAGAACGTGGTCACGGTGCCCACCCGCTTCACGATCGTGAACGGGCCGAGCCCGATCACCGCCGCCCCGGCGACGATCACGATCGCGATCGGGCGTCCCACCGACCTCACGCTCTCGCTCGGCCGCGCGCGGGGCATCGGCGTCTGGTCCGTCGACGGTGTCAGGACGACGGCGGGCGAACGCACCGCGGTCTACGAGACCGCGCCGATCGTCGGGCTGTCCGGGTTCCCCGCCACCACGTGGACCGGCACGCGCACCGTCACGGTCGCCCCGGACGGCGCCGTCGACCTGTCGGTCGTCGTCGGGCTCGCCGGAGCGTCGACCGGTGTCACGGTGAGCGCGCTCGCGACCTTCCCCGTGACGCTCACGGTCACCATCGGCGGGACCGCCGCGACGGCGACCACCACCATCCCCGTGCCCGTCGGCGCGGGAATTCTCTGATCACCTCTGTACTTCCGCGTGCTCCACTGAATACTTGTTCAAATCGGGCAGTGTCGTCCACCGGCGGTGCGCCCCGAACCCTCGAGCGATCGGGGCGGAGCGAACCTCCGCCCGGATCCCCCCGCGGAACGGAACCTCTGAGGAGGACCTCGTGAACACCAAGGCCGCCCACTCGATCGACGACCGCGAGCTCTCCCTGCACGGGATCCGTCGAGTCGGGGACCACCCCGGTCTCCGCTCGCGCGTGCGCAGCTCCGGAGGGGTGCTGCTGCTCGGAATGGGCGGCGCCACGTCCGAGCTCACCGTCGACACGGTCAGCGCCTACCCCGACCACTCGGTGTTCGCGTTCCTGGAGGCGCAGGCCCTGTGGTCGCGCGTCGACGGCGAGCCCTGGGTGGAGACCGAGAGCGGCCTCGTCATCGCACCGCACGGCATCACCCGGCGGCTCCGTGCGGCCGGGGTCTGGCGCTGCGTCGCGGCACTGGTCCCCCGCTCGGCCATCGCGTCCTTCGTGCCCTCCCTCCCGCCCGACGCGAGCGTGTACCCCGAACGGCGACTGCTGGATGCGTCGCTGCAACGGTTCATCGCCGGCCTGCTCGACACCGATGCGCACGCGTCGGCCATCGAGCAGTACGCGATCGAGCAGCTGGTGATGGAGATGAGCGGCGCCCTCGTGCTCGACCGCGTGGGCGGGGTCACCGGGCAGGGCACGCCCCACGAGGTCCTGCGCGAGCGGGCGATCGCGGTGATCGCCCAGCAGTGCGGCGACCCGTCGCTCAACCCGGCCAGGGTGGCGCGCGAGGTGCAGTCGTCGCTGCGCCAGCTGCAGCTGGTGTTCTCCGAGGTGAGCAACAGCGTGGCGGGCGAGATCCGGCGACAGCGGGCCCGCCTGGCGCACTCCCTGCTGATGGACAGCCGCTACGACGTGCTGAGCATCGACCAGATCGCGCAGCGCGCCGGCTTCCAGTCGCCGATGAGCCTGCGCCGCGCCCTCGACGAGTCCTACTCCGCAACCCCGCGCGCGCTCCGCTCGGCCCGCCGCGCCTAGCCCGCGCGCCCCTCCCAGAGCACACTCCGCGCAGGTTCAGCGCACCCCGCGCGTCTTTCGCGGGAAGCCCCGGAACGCCCTTCCCCGCCGCCCTAGCTTGAGGTCCACGGAGGGGCTCCTGGGGGATGCAGACAACGTGTCGCCTCTTCACGACACCGCGGGAAACCGCATCTGCATCTACGAGGGAGGACACTCACGTGACCGAGGAAATCCAGAAGAACAAGGGCATCTCGCGCCGCACGGTCGTCAAGGGCGCGGCCTGGTCGGTCCCCGTCATCGCGGCCGCGGTGGCGACGCCGCTGGCCGCCGCATCGCTCACCGACAGCGACCTGGTCCCCGCGCTCAGCGGGCCGGTCACGCTCAGCCTGGGCGTGGGACCCCTGGCCGTCGCGAGCATCGCCACGGTCAACACGCTCACGATCACCAACAACGGCCCGGCCGCCTCCCCCGCCGGCGCCACGACCACCATCCAGTACACGCCGTCGCTGCTGACCCTGAACATCGGCCCGGTCGCCGGTGTGACCGTCGCCGGCACCGACGGCAACTACACCCTCACGCTCCCGTCGATCCCGGCGGGCGGCAACGTGGTGATCAACCTGGGCACGACGCTCGACTCGCTGCTGAACCTGAGCATCGTGACCGGGCTGCTCGGCGGACCGCAGCAGACGATGACGGCCACCGTCGCGGGCGACGACGTGACCGGCAACAACACGACCACCTCGAACGTGGGCATCACGCTCCTCTGACGAGCCGGCCACGAGGGGTGCGGTGCCGACACCGCACCCCTCGTGCGTGCCGCGGGTCAGCGCGTGCGTCGCAGCGGCTTGCGGCGCCCGGTCACCCAGCCCATCGCCCACTCCACCGGGCCGGTGCCGACGAAGCGCCACCACAGCCAGCCGACCAGGATCATGCCGGGGACGATCACCAGCCATCCGAGCCAGGCGTTCTCCGCCGGCCGTCCGTACGCTCCGTTCCACAGCGCGATGAGACCCACATGCAGCAGGTAGAGCGACAGCGCCACCTGCCCGCACGCCACCAGCGGCGTGAACAGCGCGTTCCAGAACCGGGCGCCGCGGCGGGATGTGGCCGCGAGCACCACCAGCACGTACGTGGCCGACACCAGGCCGATGTCGCGCAGGGTGTCGAACAGGAGCCCGGAGTCCGTTCCGCCGAACTCCGTGAAGGCCGCGACGCCCCACGACAGGTAGGCCACGACCGCGACGCCCGCGAGCGCCCACAGCAGCCCGTCCCGGCGCAGCCCGTGCCGGATCAGCAGGGCACCCGCCAGGAAGAACGGCAGCAGGTTCAGCAGCCGGTACGACGGACTCAGCGCGACCCACTCCAGCAGCTCGTGCAGCGGGCTGGGCGCCGTGTACGCCCACAGCCACCCCCGGGTCAGACGCACCAGCGGGTCGCTGAGCAGCAGCAGCGTCGCGGCGATCGCGATGAGCCACGGCGTGCGGGCGAGCAGCAGCGGGGCGCCGACGATCAGGAGCACGCCCAGATGCCCGAGGATGATCGCCACCCACGACCCCCACGTCGACATCCACACCCCGAGCGCGATCAGGAACAGTCCCCGCACCACCTGCTGCAGCAGCGTGAGCGGCACCCGCGGGCCCCTGGTCCACAGCAGCTGCGCGGACATGCCCATCACGAGAGCGAACAGCGGAGAGGCCAGCTCGTTCAGCATCGAGCTCACGAACGTGACCGGCAGGGGCTTCACGGGCAGGAACACCGCGGCGTGCGCGACGAGCATCGCCACGATCGCGATCCCGCGCAGCACGTCGGGGATGCGCAGCCGATCGGTCGCGCGCACGCCGCTCGACACTCCGGTGGACACGACGTCGGCCTCGGTTCCCCCTCGCATTCCCTGACACTATTGGGTGCACCACCGACCGCGCGACCGGAGAGACCATGACGACGACCGAGCCGTCCCGCCCGCGACGCCGGCGGCGCGGGAGCGTGTGGGTGCACGTCGCGCTCGCCCTGGTGCTCGCGCTGCTGATCGTCGCGTTCGTGGGGCAGCCGTCGTCGAACTCGATGGCGCCGACGCTCGAGCCCGGCGACCGGCTCATCGTGAACCGCCTCGCGTACGTCGCCGCGGACCCGCAGCAGGGCGACATCGTGGTGTTCCGTCCCGGCGACGGGTGGGAGCGCCCCGCGCCGACCGGCAACCCGCTGCGCGACGCCCTCGACGCGGCGGGCGAGGCGACCGGCATCCGGCCGTACGTGCTGGTGAAGCGGGTGATCGCGGGGCCGGGGCAGACCGTCGAGTGCTGCGACGCCGAGGGCGCGGTCCTGGTCGACGGCGAACCGCTCGACGAACCCTACGTCACGCGCGACCTGCCCTTCGTGGCGGGAGAGCTCGACTGCGACACGACTCCGGCCTCGACGCGCTGCTTCCCCGCGGTCACCGTGCCGGAGGACTCGTACCTGGTGCTGGGCGACAACCGCGCGAACTCGGCGGACTCGGTCTACCCGTGCCGCGGTAGGCCCGACGCCGGCGACTGCGCCCGGTGGATGACGCGGGACGAGGTCGTGGGCAGGGCGGGGCCGATCCTGTGGCCGTTCGACCGGTGGGGCGGCCCGTGACCCCCGGCCGCGGGATCAGCCGCAGCCGGGCGTCTCGAGCGTGACCGGGGTCTGTCGCACCATGGGCGTGGTCCACACGTCGTAGGGCCCGTAGTCGGCCCCGGTGGTTCCCTCCGCCCCCGTCATGTCGACCGTGATGACCGCGGCGGTCTGCGGCGGTGTGACCACGTTGATGCGCACGGCCGTGCGCCCGAGGTGGGTGCCCTCCGACACCAGCGTGTAGCTCTCGGCGCCCTCCACGCCCCAGCCGCTGATCGTGGCACCGACGGGCGCGTAGACGACCACGTCGGTGGCGATGTAGCCGGGCTGGAAGTGCGGGCCGGTGATGAAGTAGGGCAGGGCGTCGGCCTGCTCCGGCGTGATGTTGTTGGCGAACGTGATGGTCTGCCGGAACGACGGCGCGCCGGTCGCGGTGCACTGGTCGCTCGACGACACCACGCTCGCGTCGGCGTAGTAGTCGGTCTTCGCGCCGGTGGTGTCATTGAAGTACACGCCGGCGACCGTCTGGTCCGCGTTGGAGGCGGGGAGCGTGCCTGCGACCTTGCTCCCGGTGAGCATCGCCTCGATGTCGGGGTTCGACGACCACAGCTTCATGCGGCCCTCGTCGGACGCCTGGCTCAGCGCGTCGAGGAACCCGAGCGGGCTCTGGATGCCGGTGGTGAGCGCGGAGAAGATCTGCGCAGCAGCCGCCGCGAAGAACTCGTCCTGGGCCGAGGCGTCGAGCACCTTGCCCGGCACGTACTCGCCGTAGGAGAAGTACACCTCGTTCAGCAGCATCGCCACCGCGTTGTCGCTCGTCAGGGTCTCGCCGGTCGCGAGCGGGATCGGGCCGGTGGCCTTGAGCATGTAGCTCAGCGCCACCGGGTCGGTCGAGATCACGTCGTCGAACGGCGGGAGCCCCTCGTCGGCCCACCACGCGCGCATGATCTCGACCGTGGTCGGGAAGTCCGGCGTCGCGGTCATGTTCGGGATCCAGCGGCCGATGATGTCGGAGTAGAGGTTCTGGGTCTCGGGGTCGAGCGGGGCGATGCTCTCCGGCCGCGCGTTGTCGAACTGCACGCTCGTGGCCTGGGTGGTGAGCTCGATGCGGCCGTCGGTCGCGGTGACGAGGGCCAGCGCCGCGGGGTTGCCGCCGGAGGCCCGCAGCTCGGAGTTGCCCTGGAACATGAGCAGGTACGTGCGCGGGGTGCCCTCACCGAGCGCCGCGGGGAGCACCCGCAGGATCGGGGCGAGCGTGCCCAGCGTGTCGTCCACGCGCGAGACCGCGTCGTCGAGCGTGCCCAGCGCTCCGGTGACCTGCGGCAGCAGCACGGAGCGGTCCGTCTCGTCGATGCGCTGGTTCACCGACGAGAACACCGCCGCGCCGCTCGACACGACCTTCTCGAGGCTGTGCACCGCGGCCAGGTCGACGGCGCCGTCGACCGGGCGGAACGCGGCGAGGTCGAGCGTCGGCACGGCCTCGACGGCGAAGTCGGCGAGGTCGTCCACCCCCTCCGCGGCGGTGCGGATCGCGGCGAGGTTCGGGCCGAGGAACGGGATCCATTCCGCGGCCGTCCAGACGCCGTCCTCGGTCTCGGCGACCGCGGCGGCCGCGGACTTCTGCAGCGCGGCGGCGTCGGTGGTCGCACCCTCCGTGTCTCCGGCGACGATCTTGGCCGGCAGACCGCTCGCGACCGGGATCGCCCGGGTGAGGGCGTCCCGCACGGTCAGCGCCTTGGACACCGCGATCCCCCCGACCACGGCGGCGACCGCGAGCACGAGGGCGAGGACGCCGAGGGCGATCCAGACGATGCGACGCCAGGGGGCGCGACGCGGGACATCGCGACGCGCGTCGGCACGCAGCTGGGCACGGGTGGGAGCGGAGGAGGACATCGCGTCCTATTCAAGCGCAGTTCCCCGGGAGAACGCCGGTGGCCGCCCGCGGGCGTGCGGCTCAGCGGCGGCGCAGGTACCCGCGCAGCGACCGGAAGCCCCTGGCCCATCGCCGGCGCTGGAAGGCCAGGGCCTCGCGCCGGCTCGGCCGACGGTGCGGGTCGTTGCGGGGGATGTCGTCGCGGGGCACCCACAGCGCGTGCAGCAGAACCCTGACCTTGTCGCGCAGCGGGGCGTCGGCGATCTCCCTGATCCACAGCGATGCGGCCTTCGCCGGCGCCGGCTGCTGGTTCCGGAGCCACAGCGCCTTCTCGTCCGCGGTGGCGTCGTCGGCGGTGAGCGGCAGCCCCGCCTCCGCGATCAGCTCGCGCAGCACCCACTGCGCGCGACCGCCGCGCACGATGTCGCAGAACTCGCGCACCTCCGCGGCCGTGAAGCGCGTCGCGACGGCCGTGCGCACCGACTCCGCGTCACGGCGGTTCTTGGACACGTGCGGGTCGCGGGCGGCGTGCAGCGCCACGACGGCGGCCATGCCGGCGCGGGACGGGGTGAGCACGGCGGCGCCGCCCGCGCGGTGCACCTCCCTGCCCTGCCACAGCAGCTCGAACACGACCTCGGGCGCGGCGAGGAAGCCGGGGAAGAAGCGGTGCAGGTCGATGTCGCACGGCCAGTCGTCGTGGATCAGCGTCACGGAGTGCAGGTCGATGAACGTGGGCGGCATGCGGCCGGCGCGGGTGTGCCAGCCGCGCTGCTCCAGACGCTCGCGCAGCGCGGGCAGCGCCGCGGGGTCGACGAGCACATCGGCGTCGGCGGAGGGGCGGCGGTCGCGCAGCCCGTACTCGGCCGCGAACGGCCCCTTGAGCGACAGCGCCCGCACCCCGGCCTCGGCGGCCGTGTAGGCGACCAGGGCGTGCGCCAGGCGACCGGCGGCGTCGATCGGCAGCGCGCTCGACGCCGCCGCGGCGGGCGGTGCGTGCTGCTCCCCCGTCATCGCGCTCCCCTCCGCTCGCGGCACCCCGCGGCCGTCTCTGCGGCGCGCCTCACGGTCGCACGACCAGTCGTGCCCGCTCGAGCGATGCCAGCAGCGCATCCACGTCGTCCGCGACCACCGCGGGCTCCACCCCGTACTGTGCCGCGAGCTCGTCCAGCAGTCGCGTCCGCTGGACCGCACGCCGCTGCACCAGCACGTGCCACACCGACTGGGCGGAGTCGCGCAGGGCGAGGGGTGCGGCGGCCGGTGTCGACAGGTCGAGCGCCACGGTCGAGGCGCCGTGGTCGGCCCAGGTCGCGTGGTCCGCGATCCGCCAGCCGGGGTCGGACGACAGCAGTCCGCGGTCGAGGAGCCGGGCCACAGCCGCCGGAACCTCGGCGCTCGCGACGGCGTCCGCGTCGCCGGTCCAGACGGCGGACTCCGCGGCGTCGAGCACCACGACCGTGCCGCCGTCGGGCACCACGACCGTGCCGCCGTCGTGCGCGGTGAGGGCGACCACGCGCCCGCCCTCGGTCACGAGCGCATCGGTCACGCCCGCGCGGTGGAGCCGGGCCTCTCCGGACGCGGCGGTCAGCGGCTCGGTCACCGGGAGGGCTCGATGTCCGAGGCCGCGGGGACCGTGCGCCAGTGCGGCGAGGGCGGCGTGCGCGTCGTCGTCGTCCGGTGAACGCAGCTCGGCGACCCCCGCGTGCGCGACCAGCCGGGCGAGCGAGCGCAGCGGGTCGCGGGCACCGGGGAACGGCGGGGCCGCGGCGGCGAGGGCCGGGAGCACCCGTTCGAGCGCGACCGGCGTCGCATCCTCCGGCGGCACCGCGTCGTCGGCCAGGGTGGAAGGCAGCAGCACGCCCGCGAGGCGCAGCCGGGCCGGGGCCTCCGTCCGCTCATCGACCGCGGAGGGCGCGACGGGCCCGTCGGCCGTCGGGACGGGTGCCGCACACGGGCGGAGGGTGCCGAGCGGATCGACCGCGACGAGCGTGCGGCCCCGGCTCACGAAACCGCCGTGGTGCGCTCCGGGCGGGAACGCCGCCGCGGCACCGCCGAGGACCAGCACGGCGCGGTCGCCGCCGTCGGTGTCATCGACCAGCAGCGTCGCCTCGGGGGCCCAGACGTCGCGGTCGGCGAGCACCCGCCGTGCCGCGGTGAACACGGCGGCGCGCAGATCGGCGGCATCGGCCCCGGTGAGCTCGGCGAGGAACAGCGTGCGATCGACCGCCGCGCCCTCCGGGGCGACCGCGTCGGCCCAGCCGCGCAGGAGCGACGCCGCGCGGTCCTCGTCGCCGCGATCGACCTCGACCGCGATGAACGCACCGGCGACGTCGAACACGCGACGCCGCGGCGACGCCGAACCTTCTCCCGCACTGTCCATCGGGTTCATTCAACCGCAGGAGCCGCGCCCCGGCGACGCGCGCGACGCCGTGTCCCCGACCGTCCGGGACCGTCCGCGACCGGCCGGAATGCCGCATGACAGACTATGTTCGTCTCGGCGTGCTCGCGTCGCCCCGTCCGAATGGAGTCTCCATGCTCGACCGTTCCCGCCCCGTCGTCGTCATCGGACAGGGGTACGTCGGGCTTCCGCTCGCGATGCGCGCCGTGGAGGTCGGCTACACGGTGGTGGGGCTCGACCTCGACCGGGTGCGCATCGACGCGCTCGGCGACGGCCGGTCGTTCGTGGAGGACATCTCCGACGCGACCGTGCGTGCCGCGCTCGACTCCGGCCGCTACCGCGCCAGCGCCGACTACGACACCGCGCGCGACTTCGGGGTCGCGGTCATCACCGTGCCGACGCCGCTCAAGGAGACGCTGCCCGACCTGTCGTTCATCGAGTCGGCCGCGGCGTCGCTCGCCCCGTTCGTCACCCCCGGCGCGACCGTGGTGCTGGAGTCCACCACGTACCCCGGCACCACGGAAGAGCTCATGGTGCCGCTGCTGGAGAAGGGCTCCGGCCTCACCGCCGGCACCGACTTCTTCGTGGGCTACAGCCCGGAGCGCATCGATCCGGGCAACCCGCGATGGAACTTCGTGAACACGCCCAAGGTCGTCTCGGGCATCGACGCCGATTCTCTCGCGCACGTCGACGCGTTCTACTCCTCGCTCGTCGAGCGCACGGTCCCGGTGTCCACGCCGAAGGAGGCCGAGCTCACCAAGCTGCTGGAGAACACGTTCCGCCACGTGAACATCGCCCTCGTCAACGAGCTCGCGGTGTTCGCCGACGAGCTCGACGTGAACGTGTGGGAGTCGATCGACGCCGCCGCGACCAAGCCGTTCGGCTTCATGAAGTTCACCCCGGGCCCGGGCGTCGGCGGGCACTGCCTGCCGGTCGACCCCAGCTACCTGTCCTGGCAGGTGCGGCGCACGCTCGGCAAGAGCTTCCGGTTCGTCGAGCTCGCGAACGACGTGAACGAGAACATGCCGGCGTATGTGGTGCAGCGCGTGATCGAGCTGCTCAACGCCGACCGCAAGGCGCTGAACGGCTCGACGGTGCTGCTCGCCGGGGTGGCGTACAAGAAGAACTCGGGCGACAGCCGCGAGTCCCCCGCGCTGCGGATCATCCAGCTGCTGGCCGACTTCGGCGCGACCGTCCTGGCCGCCGACCCGCACGTGGTGGAGGCGCAGTGGCCGCGGACGGCCGAGCGCCGCGAGCTCACCGCGGAGACCGTGGCCGAGGCCGACCTGGTGATCCTCGTGACCGACCACGACCGCTTCGACTTCGAGCTGCTCGAGCGCCAGGCGGAGGCGGGCGACGTGACGGTGTTCGACACCCGCAACCGTCTCGGCAACCCGAGCGTGCACCGCCTCTGACCGTCGCGGCGCCGGCCGGAGGTCAGGGCAGCTCGGCGGCGAGCGCCGACGTCCACACGTGCGGCGGTCGCGGTCGTGCGCGCCACCGCTCGTAGGTCTCCCCGGCCGCCCGGCGGGAGGCCAGCCGCTCCTGCGGGGTCGCCGCCGCCTGCGCCTGCAGAGCCTGCGTCCACGGCGCCACCGCCCGCTCGACCACCACGCCACCGCCCTCCGAGAGCACGTCGGTCCACGGCGTGTGCGGGGTGACGGCGACCGCGCACGACGCCGACAGGGCCTCCGCGATCACGTGGCCGAAGTTCTCGCCGGCCGTCGGCATGACCAGCAGCTCGTGCGACGCGAGCGTGGGAACGACGTCGTCGGGCGACACCGGGCCGTGGAACGTCACCGTGACGTGGTCGGGGAGGCCGCGCACGATCTCCTCGCAGCGACGGAAGTAGGCGGCGTCCTCCCGAGAGCCGTACACGCCGAGGTGCACGGGGGCCGTCACCGATGCCAGGGCCTCCAGGGCGAGGTGCAGCCCCTTGTGCTCCACGATGCGACCGAGGAACACCGCGCGCAGCGGACCCTCGACCGGCCGCGGTGCAGTGGCGGTCGCGGGCAGCAGGGTGTCGTTCTCCCGCTCGACGATCACGACCCGGTCGCCCCAGAGGCGGCGGATGTCGGCGGTCTCGTGCGGCGCCGTGGAGTGCCACACCACACGCCGCGGCAGGCCCAGCAGCCGGAACAGCCCGAGGTAGGCGCGCTTCTTGAGGCCGCGCCGGGAGAGCGCGCCGTCGCCGAACTCGCCGCGCGGGGCCAGCAGCACCCGCGCACGCCCCCAGAACCCGAGCCGCCACAGCACGAGCGGCGCGATCGACAGGCGGGGGTTCATGACGCTGTTGAGGTGGATCAGCTCCGGCCGGCGACGGCGCACGGCGCGGAGACCGCGCACGAAGCCGCCCACCGAGCCGAGCGCGGCGTAGTACACCTCGGCGCCGTCACGGCGGGTCCACCGGTCGGCGGGCACCGGCAGCGGGACGGTCTCGCCGAGGTCGCGGTCGGCGGTGAGCACGAGCGGGGCGAACGAGTCGGGGGCGCTGTCGACCAGGGCGGCGATCGACCGCACGGGTCCCCCGCCGCGGAAGGCCGGGGGGTAGTACGGGGCGAGCACGGCGACCCGCCGGGCCGCGGTCACGACGGCTCCTCGCCGGACGCGGCCGCCTTCGCCTCGCGCCGGGCCGCGCGGCGCTTGACCGCCGTCTTCTCCAGCAGCAGGAACAGCATCACCGGCAGGAAGGACACGAAGAACTGCAGCACGCCGATCGTGCGGTCGGGGAAGGTCGAGAACCACCCGAGCGGACCGCTGAAGACCAGCCCCATCAGCACGATGCGCAGCACGCTGAGGTCGCGTCCGCCGCGGAGGATCACGGCACCGATCAGCGCCCAGAACGCGTACCAGAGCAGCAGGTACACCGGGCCGCCCAGCACGTAGGTGGTCGTGACGGGGAGGAACGTGTAGGTGGAGGTGGCGCTTCCGCCCAGGTACATGTTGATCTTGATGCCGGTCGAGATCGGCGGCCGCTCGGGGTCGAGCACGCGCGGCACCAGGCCGTAGCGCAGCATCTCGATGGGTCCCGGCTGGCCGAGGTCGAGCGGCACCTCGGTCACCTCGGTGGCACGGGCGATCTGCTCGTCGAACCGCAGGCGGTCGAACGCGCCGACCTGGGTGCTCACGGCGACACCGGTCGACTGGCGCAGCTCGTTGCGGATGTCGAACGCGAGGGGCCACGCGACGAGCACCACCAGCAGCGCGATCACGGCGTACCGGATGCGGATCACGCCGAACAGCAGCAGCATCATCATCAGGCTCGTGGCGAACGCCATGAGCGAGGCGGTCAGCGCCGTCAGGTACGCCTCGATCCCCTGCCCGAGCACGACGACGCCGATCCAGATCCAGAAGGTCCGCACCGACAGCTGCCCCGCGAGCCGGGCCGCGATCAGCAGCGCGACGCCCACCGTGGGCCACCCGCCGACGAGCGCCGAGGCCATCGCGAGCGGCGCGGACACGGCCACGAGCCCGATCTGCGACTGGATGGACCCGACGCCCGCCGCGGCGGACAGCACACCGACCGCCACCCCGACCGCGGTCACCACGAAGGCCACCCGGCGGAGGGCCGGGCCGTACTCGTTGAGGCGCGCGAGGGTGGCGTCGGGCCGGAGCTCGCCCCGCTCCCGCTGCCGGTCGATCCGCGACGACCGGGCGATCGCGATCAGCAGCTCGACGAACAGCGTGGCGGCGAGCGCGATCGCGAACACGCCGACGATGAATCCGAGGTGCTCGTTGTCGTTCCACACCGCCTGCGGCAGGATCAGCACGACGTACGGCAGGGCCAGGGCGACCGAGATCGGGAACGACCGGAACAGCCGCTGGAACCGCGGCGGACGACCGGCGGGGGCGGTCGCGACGTCGTCCTCGGACGAGGGTGCGTGCGCCTCCCGTGCACCGGAGAGTGTGTCCATCGAGAAGCCAGCTCGCCCTTCGTGCGGTTCGGATCCGGGGTGAGGGATCCGGCGAGGCCGACGACCGTCCGGCCGCGGGGCGGGCAGAACGGGCGAATCCCCCGACGCCCTAGGATAGTCACGATCCGGAACCGCCGGCAGACAAATCGCAGCTAGCACGCACAAAGGGCAGAGATGAAGAAGGCGCTCGTTACAGGTACGACCGGACAGGACGGCAGCTACCTCGTCGAACTCCTGCTCAGCAAGGGATACGAGGTCCACGGCACCAAGCGCCGCTCGTCCTCCTTCAACACCTCCCGGCTGGAGGAGGTGGCCAGGGCCGAGGGCCACCGGCCGTCCGACCTGATCCTGCACTACGCCGACCTGTCCGACTCCGGCTCGCTGACGAACCTCATCCGCGACGTGCAGCCCGACGAGATCTACAACCTCGGCGCCCAGAGCCACGTGGCGGTGTCGTTCGAGATCCCCGAGTACACGGCCGACGTGACCGGCGTCTCCACCATCCGCCTCCTCGAGGCCATCCGCGCGAGCGGCGTCGACTCGCGCTTCTACCAGGCGTCGTCGTCGGAGATGTTCGGCTCGACCCCGCCGCCCCAGAACGAGGAGACCCCGTTCCACCCGCGCAGCCCGTACGGCGTGGCGAAGGTGTTCAGCTACTGGGCCACCGTGAACTACCGCGAGGCCTACGGACTGCACGCCTCGAACGGCATCCTGTTCAACCACGAGAGCCCCCGCCGCGGCGAGACCTTCGTCACGCGCAAGATCACCAGGGCGGTCGCGCGCATCGTCGAGGGTGTGCAGGACCGCCTGGTGCTCGGCAACCTCGACGCGGTCCGCGACTGGGGCTACGCGCCCGAGTACGTCGAGGCCATGTGGCTCATGCTGCAGCAGGACACGCCGGACGACTACGTGGTCGCCACGGGTGAGGCCCACACGGTGCGCGAGTTCGTGCAGGCGGCGTTCGAGCACGTGAACCTGAACTGGGAGGACTACGTCAGCACCGACCCGCGGTACGAGCGCCCCTCCGAGGTCGACGCGCTGATCGGCGACTACTCCAAGGCGGAGCGGCAGCTGGGCTGGAAGCCGACCACGACGTTCGCCGGTCTCGTGCAGCGCATGGTCGACGGCGATCTCGAGCAGGTGCGCGACGAGAAGGCCGGCAAGCACGTGCGGGTGGACATCTGAGCGTGCCCGACCTCACCCTCGACTTCACCTCGGTCAGCCCGAGCTCGGGCGGCGTCGGCGTGGTGGCGGCGGGGGTCGCGGAGGGCCTCGAGGCCGCCGACGTCCGCTTCCGCTGTCTGGTGAACGCCGAGGCCGCCGACGCCTGGGCCGAACGCCTCCCCTCGCTGACCTCGGCCATCGTCCCGGTGACCGTGGCGCTGAGCGCCACCAGCCGGTGGCAGCAGGCGCTGCGACGCCTGGTGCCGCGGTCGTCGAGGCTCGCGCAGCTGCTGATCGGGCGGGTGCGTGCCGTCCGGGCGCGCTCCACCTCCAGCGCCCTGGGCGACGGCGTGGTGTGGCAGCCGTTCCACCGCGTCCCCCTGGGCGGCGCACGCACCGTGGTGACGGTGCACGACCTGCGGGTGTTCGAGCCGGGGCTGGCCTCGCCCATGGACCAGGAGATCATCGCGCGCAACGTCGAGCGCGCAGCGGCCGTGATCTGCAGCTGGGCGCACCCGTACGGCAGCCTGATCGAGCGGTTCCCCGCCGCGGCGGACAAGACCTTCCTCATCCCGCTGCCGGTGCTCAACAGCGGGCCCTGGACCGATCGCGCCCTGCCGGACGGCGGCGCCCTGCGGCTGCTGCTGCCCGGCTTCGTCACGCCGCACAAGAACCACGAGGTGCTGGTGCGCGCGCTCCCGCAGCTCCCGGGCGCCGTCGCGGTGTTCACGGGCGCGGAGGACGGCACGCAGGGCGATCAGCTGCGCGCGCTGGCCACCGAGCTGGGCGTCGCCGACCGCATCGAGTGGCTCGGCTTCGTCGACGCCGAGCGCCTGGAGGCGGAGTACGCCGCCGCCGACCTGCTCGTGATGCCCACGCGGTGGGAGGCGGCGAGCGGCCCGGTGTTCGAGGCGATCGTGCGCGGGCTGCCGTTCGTGGCGAGCCGCATCCCCCCGATCACCGCCCAGCTCGCGACGCTCGGCCTTCCCGCCCCCACGTTCGATCCCGACGCCCCGGACGAGCTGGTCGCGGCGATCCGGGAGGCGACCGCGGACCACGCGGCGTTCGTCGACCGGCTCCGTCCGCTCAGCGCGGAGCTGCGCGCGCGCACCTGGCGGCAGATGGCGCAGGAGTACGACCAGGTGTTCGCCTGGGCGGGCGGGCGCGGCGACAAGCCGCAGCACCTGACGAGAGGCGACAACGCATGATCCCCGTTTCGGAACCCGACCTCGGCGACCTCGAGCGCCGGTACCTGCTCGACGCGTTCGACAGCGGCTGGATCTCGTCCCGCGGCGCGTACGTCGAGCGCGCGGAGGAACTGCTGTCGCAGCTCACCGGCGCCCCGCACGCGGCCGTGTGCAACAACGGCACGACCGCGCTGCACCTCGCGCTGCTCGCCGCGGGCATCGGCGAGGGCGACGAGGTCGTCATCCCCGGGCTCACCTACGTGGCCACGCTCAACGCCGTCTACTACGTGCGGGCCACGCCGGTCGTGGTCGACGTGCGCGACGACACCTGGTGCATCGACCCGGAGGCCGTGGAGCGCGCGATCACCCCGCGCACCAGGGCGATCCTGGCGGTCGACCTGTACGGGCAGACCGCCGACTACGACGCCCTGCGCCGGATCGCCGATGCGCACGACCTCGTGCTCATCGCCGACGCGGCCGAGTCGCTCGGGGCGACGTGGGGCGGCAGGGCGGCAGGGTCCCTGGCCGACATCAGCACGTTCTCGTTCTTCGGCAACAAGGTCATCACCAGCGGCGAGGGCGGTGCGGTCACCACGCCCCGTGCCGACTTCCACGCCGCGGTCCTCCAGCTGCGCAACCAGGGCAACCACCCGACGCGGCGCTACTTCCACGACATGGTCGGCTACAACTACCGCATGACCAACGTCGCCGCGGCCATCCTCACCGCCCAGCTGGAGCGCGCCCCCGAGCTCATCGCGCAACGCCGCCGCGTGGTCGCCGAGTACGAACGCCTCCTGAGCGGCGACGACCGCGTGCGCGCGCAGGACACCGCCCCCGGGGCCTCGCCGACGCCGTGGATCTACTCCGTGCGCCTGGTGGGACGCTCCGCGGCCGAGCGCGACGCGGTGATTGCGGCGCTCGCGGACCGCGGCATCGAGTCGCGACCGGTCTTCCCGCTCGTGCAGGACATGCCGTTCGTGCCCGAGGCGCAGCGCGCGCAGACCCCAATCGGGGCGGCGATCTCGCGCGAGGGCATCAGCCTGCCGACCTTCCCGCGGCTCGACGATGCGGCCGTCGCCGAGGTCTGCACGGCCCTGCAGGACGCGCTGACCGCCCTGCGCACCGACGGCTAGGCGCCCGTGGCCGCACGCCTGCTCCCCGGCCTGCCCGGCAGCCGCCGCCTGATCTTCGCGGTCGGCGGCAACGGCATGGTCAGTCTGGCGAGCCTGGCGCTGTCGATCACGGTCGCCCGGGCGTCGTCGGTCCCGGTGTTCGCGGCGTTCTCGCTCGCGATGGTCGCGTACCTGTTCGGGTCGGGGCTCATCCGGTCCGCGCTCACCGACTCGGCCCTGTCCCGTCCGGCCGACCGCGACACGTTCGACCGCAGCTTCCGGCGGGCCTCGCTCGTCGCGCTGGCGGGGGCCGTGGTCGTGGTGGTGTGGGGCCTCGTGACGGCGAACACGTTCCTGGTGGTGCTGGGGGTCGCGTTCCACGGCCTCATCGTGTTCGACTTCCTGCGCACGTTCGACTCCGCCGCCGGCGCCGCGGGTCGGGCGATGGTGGCCACGACCGCGTGGTCGGTGCTGACGATCGCGGCCGCGGTGCTGTCGATCGCCGGGCATCTCGACGCCGGTGTCGTGTTCGTGGTGTGGGCCGCGAGCGGGGCGCTGGCCGGCTACGTCCTGATGGCGGTCGCGCGCACCCCCGTCCTCCCCGGCTGGTCGCGGCACCGCGCCGACACCAGGGTGAGCGGGCTGTTCGCGCTCGACTACGCCGTCGGCTCGGGCGGCGCGCTGTTCACCACCGGGCTGCTGGGCCTCGTGTCCGACGGACGGGTGCTGGGCGCGGTGCGCGGTGCGGGCACGCTGCTCGGCCCGCTGAACCTGATCGCGACGACCGTCCGCTCCCTCCTGCTGCCGTTCCTGTCGCGCCGCGACGACGTGCAGGGCCGGCAGATCCGCGCGGCGCTGCGGGTCGCGCTGCTGCAGGTGGCGGTGCTCGCGCCGTTCCTGGTCGCGCTGCAGTTCCTGCCGGACGCGTGGGGCGAGCAGCTGCTCGGCGACACGTGGCAGCTCGCGAGCCTGGCCCTGCTGCCGCTGAGCCTGGAGGCGGTCTTCGCCCTGATCGGCGCGGTCGCCAACTCCGGGCACCGGGTGGCCTTCGCCGGGGGTCGCAGCCTGGCACTGCGGCTCGCGGTGGGCATCCCCCGGCCGTTCGTGGTGCTCGCGTGCGCGCAGGTGTGGGGCATCCCCGGTGCGACGTGGTCGATGGCGGCGATCTCCGCGCTCAACGCCGTGGTGTGGTGGGCGAGCTACTACCACCTGTCGCGGCGGCCGCGCCCCGAGGCGCCGCCCGTCGCCTAGCGCGGCACGGCTCAGGCGTCGGCGGGCAGCAGTCCCAGGCGGCGCCGGTGCGAGGGCACCGTGCCGTGGATGAAGCTCACCACGCGCTGCGCCGTGTCCTCGATCCGGTAGTCGGCCGGGGTCTCCGGGCGGCGCGCCCTGTCCAGCACGACCCGCACGGCGGCGAGCACGCGCTCGGGCTCGATGCCCGCGGTGACGATGGCCCCGGTGTCGATCGCCTCCGGCCGCTCGATGAAGTCGCGCAGCGTGACGGCGGGGAAGCCGAGCAGGCTCGACTCCTCGCTGATCGTGCCGCTGTCCGACAGGACGAGCTTCGCGTCCTGCTGCAGCTTGACGTAGTCGTGGAAGCCGAACGGCGGGTGGAAGCGCACGTCGTCGCTCTCGGCGATGCCCAGGGCCTCCAGGCGCTTGCGCGTGCGGGGGTGGGTCGAGACCAGCACGGGCAGGCCGTACTCGGCGCTCAGGGCGTGCAGCGCGTCGACGGCGGCGCGCAGGCGCTCCGGGTTGTCGACGTTCTCCTCGCGGTGCAGGCTCACCAGGAAGTACTCCCCCGGCTCCAGGCCCGCACGGGTCACGGCGTCGCTCGCGTCGATCTGCTCCCTGTTCTGCGCCAGCACCTCGCGCATGGGCGAGCCGGTCAGCAGGATGCGCGAGGGATGCAGCCCCTCCGCGAGCAGGTTGCGCCGCGCGTGCTCGGTGTAGACGAGGTTGTAGTCGGCGACGTGGTCGACCAGACGGCGGTTGGTCTCCTCCGGCACGTTCTCGTCGAAGGAGCGGTTTCCGGCCTCCATGTGGAACACCGGGACCTTCAGCCGCTTGGCGATGACCGCCGAGATGCAGCTGTTGGTGTCTCCCAGCACCACGAACGCGTCGGGCTTCTCGGTGCGCAGCACCTCCTCGGTCTTCGCGAGGATGGAGCCGAGCGCCGCCCCGAGCGACGACGTGTCCGCCTCCAGGAAGTGGTCGGGCCGGCGCAGGCCGAGGTCTTCGAAGAACACCTCGTTGAGCTCGTAGTCGTAGTTCTGCCCGGTGTGCACGAGCACCTGGTCGGTGTGCTCGTCGAGCATCTTGATCGTGGCGGAGAGGCGGATGATCTCGGGTCGGGTGCCGACCACGGTCATCACCTTGAGCTTGTCGGCCATGTCACACTGCCTCGGCAATCGTGTCGGGGTTCGCGGGGTCGAAGATGTCGTTCGTCCAGAACGAGGTGTAGAGCACGTCGTCCCCGATGTTGGTGATGTTGTGCGCCCAGAGGGTCGGCATGTCGACCGCGCCCGGCGCCTCGCCCGAGACCTCGAACGACACGACCTCCTCAGAGTACAGGCGGCGCAGCGAGATGCGGGCCCGCCCTTGCAGCACCGTGAAGCGCTCGATCTTGCGGCGGTGGAAGTGGTCGCCGCGGGTCACGCCGGGCACGGTGGTGGAGAACGACGACTGTCCGGGCCCCCCGTGCGACCGGATGATCTCGAAGAACGAGCCGCGGGCGTCGGCGTGCCGCGTGAGGTCGATCGGCGACTGCGCCGGGAACGTGTACGAGCGGTACGTGTTGAACAGGTCGCGGTCGAAGTCGTCCGCGACGCTCGGGATCTCGCCGCGGCGGTACAGCTCCGCGTATCCCTGCAGCCGCGCGAGCAGCCCGGACACGGTCTCGTGGCGCTCGCGCCCGGCCATCCCCGCCACCGGCAGCGCGCCGCGCAGCACGTCGGCCGCGTCCTGCGCGTGCAGCAGCGTGAGCTCCCTGTCCTGCTCGACCACCGGGCTCTCCCCCGCGGCGACCAGGTGGCTGAACGTCGCGGTGACGGCGTTGTAGAACGGACGGCCGTGCTCGCCGAAGAGGTTGGGCAGCCGCACGTCGACGAACTCCGCGCCGATCTCGGCCGCCGCCGCGGAGAGCACCCCGGCCGCGCGGGCCTTCGCCTCCCCGTACACCGAGCCGTTGCCCGCCTGGATCGAGTTCGCGAACACGACCACGGGTGGCGGGTTCGCGGCGGCCCGGAGAGCGGAGGCCACCTGCTCGGCGAACGCGAGGTTGCCGTCGCCGACCTCCTCGTCGGTGCCGCGGTTGACCCCGGCGATGTGGATCACCCGGTCGGCACCGTCGACCGCCGTGGTCGCGGCGGTCGCATCGACGCCCGCACCGAGCGCGATCGGCGCCACCTCGACGCCCGCCTCGAGCAGCGCGCCGCGCAGGTGCCAGCCCAGGAACCCGCCGGCCCCGGTGACCGCGAACCGGGTCACGCCTGCGTCCCGCGGGTCTCCGGCAGTCCCGCGGCCCGCAGCTCGGCGCGCACCTCGGGCAGCGTCAGCAGCAGCTCCTCGACCTCGCCCACCGACATCTGCTCGACCGTGTGCGAGTCGTAGTCCTCGAAGCGGCTCTGGGCGACGTCGCCCTCCTCGAAGTACACGCTGTAGTTGAGGTCGCGGTTGTCGGCCACCACGCGGAAGTAGTCGCCCATGTCCCGCGCGCGCGACAGCTCCTCGCGCGTGGCGAGCGCCTCCGACAGCTTCTCCGCATGGCGGGTGCCGATCACCTCGACCTTCGCGTCGGAGCGGAACAGGTTGAGCACGGCCTGGGCGAGGTTCCCGATCGAGGTGGCCTTCGCCTTGCGCACGAACAGGTCGCCCTGCTGCGCGTTGCGGAACGCGAACTCGACCAGGTCGACCGAGTGCGCGAGCGACATCATGAACCGGGTCATGTCGGGGTTCGTGACCGTGATGTTCCCGCCCGACTGGAGCTGGCGGATGAACAGCGGGATCACGGAGCCGCGCGAGTACATCACGTTGCCGTAGCGCACGCACGACACGGTGGTGGCGGTGTTGGGGTTGTTGAGCCCGTGCGACTGCGCCACCTTCTCCATCAGCGCCTTCGACATGCCCATCGCGTTCACCGGGTACACGGCCTTGTCGGTGCTGAGCGCCACGACCGAGGAGACGCCGTTGCGGTCGGCGGCCCGCACCACGTTCTCGCTGCCGTGCACGTTGGTGCGCACGGCCTCCATCGGGAAGAACTCGCACGAGGGCACCTGCTTGAGCGCGGCCGCGTGGAAGATGAAGTCCACGTCGCGGGTCGCCCGCTCCACGCTGTCGTAGTCGCGCACGTCGCCCACGTAGAACCGCAGCCGGGAATCGCGCACCTCGTGCCGCATCAGGTCCTGCTTGGCCTCGTCGCGGCTGAAGATGCGGATCTCGGCGACGTCGCGCTCGAGCAGCTTGCGCGCCACGGTGTGCCCGAACGAGCCGGTGCCGCCCGTGACCAGGACCCGCGCGCCGTTGTAGGAGTCGCTCATCGTGTGCCCGTTCCCTTCGCCGCTGCCGTGAGCAGCCGTTCGATCGTGGATATCCCGGATTCGCGGGAGAAGCTGGTGTCGTACAGGTCGCGGCCGCGGCGGCCCATCGCGGCCCGCTCCTCGGCGGGAAGGGCGGCGGCGGCGCGGAAGGCGTCCGCCATCGAGCCTACGTCCTCGGCCTCGGCGGTCAGCCCGGCCGCCGCACCCTCCACGAGCGCGCGCACATCGCCCTGCACGGTCGTGATGACCGGGAGGCCGGCCGACAGCACGGCCTGCAGCTTGGACGGGATCGTGCCGCGGAAGACCGGCATGTCCTTGAGCGACACGAGCGCGTAGTCGGCGGCCGCGTACACCTCCGCCATGCGCTCGCGCGGCACCGGGTCGAGGAAGCGCACGTTGTCGGCACCCAGCTCGTCCGCGAGCGCCCGCAGCTCGGGCTTGAGAACGCCGTCACCGACGATGGTCAGCACGACCCCGGCGTCGGCGGCGGCGTGGGCGGCGCGCACCGCGGTCGCGAGGTCCTGCATGTCGCCCACGTTGCCCGCGTACACCACGGCGGCGCGGTGCTCGTCGGCGGGCGGGAGCGCGGAGGTCACCGGCTCGCCCGCGTCGGCCCAGTTGTACACGAGGTGCGTGCGCTCGGCCGGAGCCCCGCGCGACACGAGCGTGCTCACCATGGTCGGCGCGATCCCGATCACGGCACCCGCCCGGCGGTAGGCGCTGCGCAGCCACGGCCCCAGGGCTCCCGACACGACCCTGGCCTTGGTGCCGCCCGTCACCATCGACGAGCCCACGATCGAGTCGGGCCACAGGTCCTGCACGTGCAGCACGTAGGGGCGGCCGCCGGTGACGCGCCACAGCCACGGCCCGAAGCCGGCCGTCATCTGCGTGGCGTACACGTACACGACGTCGGCCCCGCGGGAGAGGCGTCGCGCGGTCGCAGAGCTGAGCGCGAACGACGCGTAGTTGAGTAGCCGGCGCACGGCGCTCTGCGAGTGGTCCGCGTACAGCGGCACCCGCCACACCTGCACGTCGCCGTCGCGCTCGATGGTGCGCCACCGCTGGCGGTACCCGGGGAACACGGCGCCGGTGGGGTAGTTCGGGAACCCGGTGAGCACCTTCACCCGGTGCCCGCGCTCGGCGAGGCCGTGCGCGAGGTCGGCGGGCAGCGGCACGGCCTCCGGCGGATAGTACTGCGAGACGATCAGGACCCTCACGCGTCGGTGTCCTTCGCCTGCTCGCGCGCCGGGACCCCGACGACCGTGGTCCCCGCGGCGACGTCCCTGGTGACGCAGGCCGCGGCGCCGACCGTGGCACCAGCGCCCACCGTGAGCCCCTGCAGCACCACGGAACCGGCGCCGAGCAGCGTGCCGGTCTCGACGGTGACGTTGCCCGACACGATCGCGCCGGGGTTGACCGACACGTGCTCGGCGAGCACCGCGTCGTGTCCGATGATGCACGCGGGGTTGAGGTGCACGTGGTCGCCGAGGGTCACGTTGGTCGACACCTGCACGCCGGCCGTGATCACCACGCCCTCCCCGACCTGCGCCTGCGTGCCGATCACGGCGCTCGGATGGATCAGCGTGGCGGCGCGCAGCCCCGACGCCCGCAGCCGCTCCGCGACCCGGCGGCGGATCTCCGGCGCGCCGATCGCGACCACGAACCGCTCGTCGCCGTCCGCAGCGGGCAGCCACTCGTCCTCCCCGCCGAGGAAGCGCACCCCGCGCGCGGCGAGGCGCTCCAGCTCCACGGCCCGCGGTCCCGCATCGACCACGCCGACCAGCTCGAGGTCCGCGCCGGCCGCGATCATCGCCTCCAGCACGTCGAGCGTCTCGCGACCGAAGCCGCCCGCTCCCAGCACCACGATCCGCTCAGTCATGCGTCTCTCCGAACCTGCTCATGGTCACGTGCCCGTCGGCCGAGATGCCGTCCCGGCGCACGACAGAGCCGACCGTCGCGACGACGATCCGCAGGTCGAGCCCGACACTGCGCCGGTCGACGTACCGCACATCCTGCGCGAACCGGCTCTCCCACGTGACCGCGTTGCGTCCCGTCACCTGCGCGAGCCCGGTGATGCCGGGGCGCACCTCATGCCGCCGTGCCTGCTCCGGCGTGTACCGGTCGAGGTACTCGACCAGCAGCGGCCGCGGGCCGACGATGCTCATGTCCCCGCGCAGCACGTTCCACAGGCTGGGCAGCTCGTCCAGGCTCGTCGAGCGCAGCCGGGCCCCGAACGGCGTGAGGCGCTCGGCGTCGGTCACCCACCCGCGCGCCGGGTCGACCGGGCGCATCGAGCGGAACTTGTAGAGCGTGAAGAGGCGGCCGTCGCGCCCCGGTCGCGGCTGCGCGAACACCACGGGCCGCCCGAGTCGCACCGCCACGAGCACGGCCGTCGCCACGATCACCGGCGACAGCAGCACCAGGGCGACCGCGGAGACCACGACGTCGAGCGCGCGCTTGACCGCGTCGTACGGGCGGAACCGCGCGCTCATCGGTCCAGGAAGCCGCGGATGGCCGTGACCACGCGCTCGCGCTGGGCGTCGGTGAGCGCCGAGCCGCTGGGCAGCGTGAGACCGCGGGCGAACAGCCGCTCCGACGCGCCGCTGCTCTTGCGCCTGGCGTCGGCGAACACGGGCTGCGCGTGCATCGGCTTCCACAGCGGACGGCTCTCGATGCTGTCGGCGGTCAGGGCGGCGGCCAGCTCGGACGGCTCCCAGCCCGTGACGTCGGGGTCGACCAGGATCGACGTGAGCCACACGTTGTCGTGCTCGTCACCATCGGCACCGAACACCTCGACGCCGTCGACATCGGCGAACAGCTCCTTGTACAGCTCCCGCATCTCCCGGCGGCGCGCGATCATCGCGTCGAGCCGGGCGAGCTGGGCGCGTCCGAGCGCCGCGAGCAGGTTGCTCATGCGGTAGTTGTAGCCGATGTCGGTGTGCTCGTAGTGCACCACCGGCTGCCGGGCCTGCGTCGCGAGGTAGCGCACGTGCTGGGCGAGCTCGCCGTCGTCGGTCAGCAGCATCCCGCCGCCCGAGGTGGTCATGATCTTGTTGCCGTTGAACGATACGACCGAGGCGCGGCCGAAGCTGCCGGTCGCGCGACCCGCGTGGCTCGCGCCCAGCGACTCGGCGGCGTCGGACAGCACGGGCACCCCGTACTCCTCCGCGGCCGCCAGGATCGCGGTGTAGTCCACGGCCTTGCCCAGCAGGTCGACCGGCACGATCGCCGCGACCCGCTCCCCGGCGGCGCGGAGCTCGGCGAGGGCCTCGCGCAGCAGCGCCGCGTCCATGTTGCCCGTGCGCGGATCCGCGTCGATGAAGTAGGGCTCCGCACCCGTGTAGACGATCGCGTTGGCGGTCGCGGCGAACGTCATCGACGACGTGAGCACGACATCGCCCGGCTGCACGCCCATCGCCAGCAGCCCGAGGTGCAGGGCGGCCGTGCCGGAGCTGAGCGCAACGCCGTGCGCCACCCCGACGCGGTCGGCGAGCTCCCGTTCGAACGCGTCGACGTCGGGGCCGAGCGGAGCGATCCACCCGGAACGCATGGCCGCGACGACGGCCTGCTCCTCCGCCTCGCCGACGTCCGGCGACGACATGTAGATCCGCTCACTCACTCCTGGGGTGCCTTTCCGATGCGTACGGGCTCGATCGTCACGGTGTCGTTGACGCGGGGGCTCGAGAACATCCGCCGCATCCACCCTTCCTTGTCGAGCCGCTCGGGCGTGATGGTGTCGACGCGCGTGTGCGACACCTTGGGGTGGAAGGGGCGCTCGAGGTTCTCGCGCGAACCCACCAGCTCCTCGTGCAGCTTCTCGCCGGGACGCAGCCCCGTGAACACGATCTCGATGTTCTTGCCCGACATCGCGATCATGCGCTTGGCGACCTCGAGGATCGACACCGGCTCCCCCATGTCGAGGATCAGCACCTCGCCCGCCCGGCCGATGCCGCCCGCCTGCACGACCAGCTGGCACGCCTCGGGGATCGTCATGAAGTACCGCGTGGCCTGCGGGTGCGTGACCGTGATCGGCCGCCCCTCGGCGATCAGGCGCTGGAATGTCGGCAGCATCGATCCGCGGCTGCCGATCACGTTCCCGAACCGCACGGAGAGGTACCGCATGCCGGTGTCCTCCCCCGCCCACGCCGTGAGCTTCTCGGCCACGCGCTTGGAGTGCCCGAGCACGCTCGTGGGGTTGGCGGCCTTGTCGGTGGAGATGTTGATGAACGTCGAGACGCCGACCCGGCGGGACGCGTTGATCACGTTCAGCGTGCCGAGGACGTTGGTCTTCCACGCCTCGTCGGGGTACTGCTCCAGCATCGGCAGGTGCTTGAGCGCCGCGGCGTGGAACACCACCTCCGGCTCCCGCTCCAGGAAGATGCGGTCGAGCGTGTCGGTGTCGCGGATGTCGGCCAGCACCACGTCGTTCGTGTCGAGCAGGCCGTGCCCCGCGGTGCCGAGCTGCGCGACCTGCAGTCCGGTCTCGTCGCGGTCGACCATGATGAGCTCGCGCGGGCCGTACTTGGCGATCTGGCGGCACAGCTCGGAGCCGATCGAACCGCCCGCCCCGGTCACCAGCACGCGCCGTCCGGTGATGTATCCGGCGATCAGCTCCACGTTGGTGTCGACGGGGTGCCGGCCGATGAGGTCTTCGATGCTGATGTCGCGCACGTCGGTGAGCGCCTTCTCGCCGGAGGTCATCATCTCCAGCGTCGGCGTGACGGCCACGCGCAGGCCGGCCGCCTCGGCCCGGTCGGCGAGCGTGCGCAGCAGGGTGCTGTCGGCGCGGGCGATCGCGATCACGGCGAGCTTGGCGCCGGTGCGCTGCGCCGCGTCGGCGAGCTCGCGCGTGGTGCCGACGACCGCGACGCCCCGCAGCCGCAGGTTGCGCTTGTCGGGGTCGTCGTCGAGCAGCCCGACGGGGCGGATCGGCGAGTTCGGGTCGGTGGTCATGTTGGCGAGCAGCTTGTCGCCGATGAAGCCGGCACCGATGATGAGCGCGGGTTCGGCGTCGGCGCCCGGCTTGCGGGAGCGCTCGATCACCAGGCGCGCGGCGTAGCGCACCCCGAACATCAGCAGCAGGACGAACGGGAACGCGAGCATGAGGGTGCCGCGCGGGATGCCGACCAGGGGGCCGACCGGGATGAGGACCACCGAGAGCAGCAGCGCCTCGATCACGACGATCAGCGCGAGCGTCCTGACCTCGTCGAAGGATCCGTAGGTGAAGCGTCCGCGGTAGAGGGCCGTGGCGTACCCGACCACGATCTGGATGGCTCCGGCCACGAGCGCCAGCACGACGGCGGCGATCCACGAGTCCGCGTCCATCTGCAGCTCGAACCGCAGGGCGATCGCGATGACGACGCCGAAGCTCCACGCCAGACCGTCGACGATCGCGGCGAACCGGCGTCGTCGGCGCTGCGTGACCGAGCCCTCCGACAGGATCGCGATCTCGCCGGTGGACACGTCGCCCGCCGCGTCCTTCTTGCTCACGAGTGTGTCGCCCCCTCCGGACTTTCTTCACTCCCCTGGAGATATGGTCTCACAGGCAACGAGCAGGTCCGTGCGTTAGTGCCGTCGTTCAGCCGGCCGGCGGGGCCTGGCCGTCGGGCGGCGTCTCCTCGCCCGTCCCGGGTGTGGTGTCGGACGGCGGCGGAGTGGAGCCGTCCGACGGCTGATCCTGCTGCCCGCCGGACTGCCCGCCCTGACGGCGCTGCGTGTCGGCGCGCTCCTGCTCGACCTCCGCGCGGAACTGGTCGTCGAGCAGCGCGGCGAACGCGTCGCGGTACGCCACGAGCGCGGCCTGCCCGCCGGGCGTCCACGGGTCGGACGCGGCGACCTGCGCGGCGGCGTCGGTCACGGCGGTGCGGAACGACTCCTCCGCCCGCTGCCGATCCGCCGTCGCCTCGGCCGCCGCCGGCACGGACGACGCGAGGTACGCGGTCACGGCCGGGGTGGCGGCGGGGCGCAGCGCGTCGAACGCCGTGCGGATCGTGCGCATCTCCGCGGTCGCCTGGTCGAGCGCGTCGAGGTCGCCCTGTGCGTCGTCGATCGCCTGCCCCACGTCGACGAGCGAGTTCTCGTCGATCTCGGCGCGGCGATACTCGGCGGGCAGCTCGGGCACGGTCACCGCGGCGAGCGCGGCGAGGTACCCGTCGAGGGCCGCGACGGCCGCCTCCTCCAGGGCCGGATCGGCCACCGCGATGACGTCGTCGTCCGACGACGACGCGGGATCGGGCACCGTGGCGGTGTCGACGATGGCGGTGCGCAGCGCGGTCGCCTCCGCCGTCTGCGTCCCGATGTCGGCGACGAGGGTGTCGCGGGCCGACGTCAACGCCTGGTGCGCGTTCTGGATGGAGGCCTCGTCCGCCTGGAGGGATTCGAGGGCGCTCGCCGCCGGGCTCGCGGTCGCTGCCTGGATCCCGCCGACGGTCGCGGCCGCGGCGACCGCGAGCACGGCGAGGGCGGCGGCGGCCGTGGTCAGCAGATCAGGGCGACGGCGCTGCCGCCGGGATTCGCGCGCCGATCGGGGCGACTCCGCCGTGAACGGCACGGCCGTACGCGCGGCGGCCTCCGCCATGCGCGCAAGCTCCCTGGTGTCCGCGAGCGGCGCCCGTGCGGGCTCGGAGCGGCGCGGTTCGCCGATCATCTCGCGCAGACGCCACCGGGTGTGGGTGTCGTCGAGCACGACGTCCGCGCGGTGATCCGAGCGCGGACCATCGGGGAAGAGATCGCGGAGTGCCGTCATGCTGCCCTTCGGGGAGTGGGTAGTCTCAGGAGACGATACCCCCGATCCGCACGACCGAGCACGGGAGAACCATGCAGTTCCAGGACTATCTCCGGATCCTGCGCCGCCAGCTCGTCATCATCCTGGCCGGTGCCGTGATCGGAGTGTCGGTCGGCGCCCTGATCGCCATGCTCACGCCGCAGCGCTACCAGGCCACCACCGAGGTCATGGTCACCGTGCAGCTGGGCGAGACCGCGAGCCCCACCGAGCGCGCGCTCGCCACGAGCTACGCCAACCAGGTCGTGCAGACCTACCGCGACGTCGTGACGAGCTCGATCGTGCTCGACCGCGTGATCGACGACCTCGGCCTCGACGTGGACCGGGCCGAGCTCGCGGCCGCCGCCGACGCCTCCGCCCAGCTCAACAGCGCGATCCTCTCGATCCGGGTCAGCGACACCAACCCCGGGCAGGCCGCACGGATCGCGAACGGCATCGCCGAGAGCTTCTCCGCCGTGGTCTCCGACACGCTCGAACTGCGGGAGCAGGAGACCTCCTACACCATCCACATCGTGACGCTGCAGGCCGCCCAGGTGCCCACCACACCGGTCGCGCCCAACACGCAGCTGATGCTCGTGGTCGGCGGGCTCGTCGGTCTCGCGGTCGGCCTGGCGGTCGCCCTGCTGCGCTCGCTGCTCGATCAGCGGGTGCGCACCGATGCCGACGTGCAGGCGGCCCTCCCCGTCCCGCTCCTCGGGCGGATCCCGCTCGACCCCGACACCGCCGACCGTCCGCTGGCCGTCAGCTCCGTTCCGCAGAGCGCACGCGCCGAGGCGTACCGCAGCCTCCGCACCAACGTGCGCTTCCTGTTCGAGGACGGCAGGGGCGTGTTCGTGGTCACCAGCTCCGGGCCGGGCGAGGGCAAGTCGACCACCGCCGCCAACCTCGCGCTCGCGTTCGCCGACGCCGGGCACCGCGTCGCCCTGATCGACGCCGACCTGCGGCTGCCGCGCGTCGCCGACTACTTCGGGATCGAGGGCGGCATCGGACTGAGCGACGTGCTCGCCGGTCGCGTGCGCCTGAACGACGTGGTGCAGCGCTGGGGCCGCAGCTCGCTGTTCCTGCTGCCCGCCGGTTCCCTGCCGCCGAACCCCGCGGAGCTGCTCGGCTCCCCCGCCATGCAGCAGCTCGTCGACGCGGCGGGCGAGGCGTTCGACGTGGTCGTGATCGACGCCCCTCCGCTGCTGCTCGTGACCGACGCCGCCGTGATCGCCCGGGTGACCACCGGGGCGATCCTGATCGCGGCGGCCGGGGCGACGCAGGCCGGACGACTCGCCGCCGCCGCGAAGAGCATCGAGGCCGTCGACGCCCGGGTGCTCGGCACCGTGCTCACCAAGGCCCCGCTCGGTCGCAGGGAGCACAACGCCCAGACCTCGTACGCCGCCGCGGCGCCACGCTGACGCTCCGTCCGGCACGGCGCCCGCGCTGTGGGAGAATGACGGGATTTGACTCTGCGGTTCACCGTCGTCCGGGAGCCGCCCAGCAACAGAAGGAATCTGCCGCGTGGAACTTCGCGACTATGTGCGCATCCTGCACCGGAACTGGATCCTCATCCTGGTCCTGCTCCTCCTCGGCCTCGCGGGCGGTGCCGGGTACGCGGCTCTCCAGCAGCCCAAGTACGTCGCTTCGACGCAGCTGTACGTGTCGGTGCGCACCGAGGGCGCCGCGACCGGTGACCTCGTGCAGGGGACGACGTTCGCGCGCCAGATGGTGACCAGCTACGTCGACGTCGTGGGCACCGCGCTCGTGCTCGAGCCCGTGATCGAGGAGCTGGGCCTGGACGACAGCGTCGCCGAGCTGAGCGGCCGCATCACCGCCACGACCCCGCTGAACACGGTGCTGATCGACGTGAGCGCGACCGACGGCGACCCGGAACGCGCGGCCGAGATCGCCAACGCGGTCGCCGTGAGCTTCCAAGACGCGGTGCAGAACACGCTCGAGCAGCCGGCGGTGGAAGACGCCGTGAGCCCCGTGCGCATCACCGTGACCGAGCCGGCCGAGGTGCCGACGGCCCCCACCAGCCCGAACGTGCGGCTGCTGGTCATCCTCGGCGGCATCATCGGACTCGCCCTGGGTGTGGCGGTGGCCATGCTGCGCACCGTGCTCGACAACCGCATCCACACACTCCACGACATCGAGGCCCTCACCGAGCGGCCCGTGCTCGGCGGCATCGCGTACGACCCGGAGGCGACCAAGCGTCCGCTGATCGTGCACGCCGACCCGCGCAGCCCGCGCGCCGAGTCCTTCCGCAGCCTCCGCACGAACCTCCAGTTCCTGAACCTCGACGCCGGTCCGCGCATCTTCGTGGTCTCCAGCGCCGGGCCCGGCGAGGGCAAGTCCACCACCACCGCCAACCTGGCCATCGCGCTCGCGGAGACCGGAGCCAGGGTCGCGCTCGTCGACGGCGACCTGCGCCTCCCCCGCGTCGCGGACTACATGGGCATCGAGGGCGGTGCGGGCCTGACCGACGTGCTGATCGGTCGCATGGACGTGGCCGATGCGCTGCAGAAGTGGGGCACCAGCGACCTCTACCTGCTGCCCAGCGGCCAGGTGCCGCCGAACCCGAGCGAGCTGCTCGGATCGGCCGCCATGGACCAGGTGCTCGCGTCGCTGGGCGAGTACTTCGACTACGTGCTGATCGACGCGCCCCCGCTGCTGCTCGTGACCGATGCCGCGGTGGTCGGCGCCAAGACGCGCGGGGTCATCCTCGCCGCCGCGTCGGGCAAGACCAGGAAGCAGGAGCTGTCCGGCGCGGTCCGCGCGCTGGAGACCGCCGGTGTCGCCCTGCTCGGCATCGTGGTGACCATGCTCCCGACCAAGGGTCCGGACAGCTACGGCTACGGCGCCTACACGTACGGTGCGACGCACGAGTCCGACGGCACCCCGGTGCATGCCGGACGGCATGCGTCCAAGCGCGGCCGCACCCGCACCTCGCGCACCGGGAAGCCCGCGAGGGTGCGGGCCTGAGCGCAGGCGCCGGCGGGTCAGTTCTTCGGAGCGACCCGGAACACCACGCCGTGGTAGAGCAGGAAGCGCAGCACCACGACGATCACGATGCTCGTGAGGTTCACGGCGTTGACGGCGATGGCGCCGGGGGTACGACCGAGGATGCCGGCCACGGCTTCCACCCCCACCCATACCAGGGCGGCGCCCAGGGCGGTGCACGCGGCGTTCACGGCCAGGAACAGGATCACCTCGGAGACCCGGCCGCGGCGGTCCCGGTGCCGGAACGTCCATTCGCGGTTGCCGATGTAGGCGTTGATCAGCGCGACGAGGGACGCGACGATCTTGGCCGCGACGACGTCCCACCCCCACACGTAGACGAGAAGATTGAAGACGCCGACCTCGATCAGGGTGCTGACGGCACCGACGACGAGGAACCGGCTGCCGACGCCGGCGAGGCGGCGCAGTCGTGAGGGAGGATTCATGGCTCAACTAGGCTACTTCCTGAACGCCTCCGCGCCCCGCCACCCCCATCCGAGGACCCCGTGACTCTCCGCCATCTCGCCATCGTCATGCCCGCCTACAACGAGGCGGAGGGCATCGAGGGCTTCGTCGACGAGATCCGCGCGTCCGTGGCCCCGCTCGCCGACACCGTCTCGTTCCACATCGCCGACGACCGGTCGACCGACACCACGGCGGCCGTGTTCGACGGTGTCGCCGACACCACGGTCGAGGTGCAGGCGGCGAACCGCGGCCACGGCCCGACCGCCCTGGCCGCCTACCGCGCCGGCCTCGCCGCCGACCCCGAGGTGCTGGTGCACGTCGACGGGGACGGGCAGTTCCTCGGCAGCGACTTCCCGCGGCTGATCGGCGCGCTCCTGGCCGAGCAGGCCGACGTCGTGCACGGCGTGCGCGACGGCCGCACCGACCCCTGGTACCGCAAGAGCCTCACCGGCGCGGTCGGCCTGCTGATCGCCCTCGCCGCCGGACGCCGCATCCCCGACGTGAACACACCGCTGCGCGCCTACCGCCCCGATGCCCTGCGCGTGCTGCTCGACGCGGTCCCGGCCGAGGCGACCGTGCCGCACGTGCACTTCTCGCTGGCCGAGGCCAGGGCGGGCTTCCGCGTGCGCTACCTCCGCGTCGCCAGCATCCCGCGCCGCGGCGAGTCCGCCTCGGGCACCATGTGGGGTCGCGGCGCCGGCGTGACCCTGCCGCCCAAGCGCCTGCGCCTGTTCGTGCGCGCCGCGCTCGGTGAAGCGTGGGAGCTGTCGCTGCGGCCGTCCGCCCCGCTGCGTGCCGTGCGACGCCCGGAGCCCGTCGCCCGATGACGCGGGCGCGCACGATCCTGTTCTGGGCGGCCGCGGTCGCCCTGCTGGCGGGACATGCGATCCTCGCCTGGCACAGTCTCACGGTGTGGCGGTTCTGGGAGGACGAGGCGTTCAACCTGACCGTGCCGCGCAATCTGCTCGCCGGGCTCGGCTACGCCAGCGACGGCGCGCTGTCCGGCTCGACGATCACGCCGTTCGACCCGCGGATCTCCACCGGCCCCGTCGTGCTGCTCCCGGTCGCCGCGACCCTCGCGACCGGGATGGACCCGGTGCTGGCCGCGCGACTCGTGCCGCTCGCGTTCTGGGTCCTGCTGCTGGCGGGGCTGGGTGTGCTGGGCTGGCGGATCGCCGGACGGTGGGCGGCTCTGGTCGCCATGACCGTGCCGCTGGCGTTCACCGCGAGCGCCGGTGTCTCCCCCATCCAGGGGCCGGCCGATCTGCTGGGCGAGATCCCCGCGGCCGCCCTGATCGTGTGGGCCCTGGTCGTGCTTCCCCGCCGCGCCTGGCTGGCCGGGCTCCTGGTGGGGCTCGCGGTGCAGGCGAAGCTCATCGCGCTGCTGGTGCTGCCGGCGTTCGCGGTCGCGCTGTGGGTGCTGTCGGACGGCACGGGCTGGGCGCGGCTGCGCGACACGCTGCGCCGCGCGTGGCTTCCGCTGCTGCTGGTCGCGGTGCCGACCGCGCTCGTGGAGCTCGCGGCACTGCTGTCGCTCGGGCCGGCCGGGTTCGTCGAGCACCTGCGGGCGCTCGTGCGGTTCGTGCGCAGCGGCGGACAGGGCGACGCGGCGACCTCCGTCCTGCAGAAGCTCGGCACGCTGGCCGACTCGTGGTCGCTGCCCGGGGTGCTGGCCGTGGTCGCCGCCGTGCTCGCCCTCGTGCTCGTGGTGGCGGGGGTGGTGCGGCGCTGGCGCTCGGCCACCGCGGAGGAGCGGATCGTGATCGCCTACGCCCTCGCGGCTCTGGTGGGGGCGCTCGCCTTCGTGGGCTGGTGGGCGACCGCGTCGCGGCTGCCGCTGTGGGTGCGTCACCCCGCGCCGGGCGTGTTCGCGTTCTTCCCGGTGCTCGCGGCTGTCGCACTGTGGGCGGTGCCGCGGCTGCCGCGCCGCGGGCTCGTCCGCGCGGGCGGCAG
>NZ_SSDQ01000037.1:0-267 GCF_004794315.1 Microbacterium sp. PF5
AAATTTTTAATAAAAATAATTAGTATTCATTCAACATAACAAATAAAAAGCTCATTCTATATACATAAAGAATGAGTTTTTTATCAAAATTTCACATACCACATTATATATTTATTTTTCAAATATAATTTCAAATTAATAAACAAGGGAATACTTGTAGACTAATCTATACTGCATTCCCTTATTGTATGTATGCTATATTCTTATTCGCCTTTTTCTAACAGTAGAACCACGAATCTTGGCGAAGACATTGGTTTTTGCCCTGTC
>NZ_SSDQ01000038.1:0-298 GCF_004794315.1 Microbacterium sp. PF5
AGAAGCTGACTCAAAACAGTGCGCTATAGTCAGCTTCTTTCTTTTACCTTTTATCACACATTTTCGTTTCATTTGTAATGTTTCCATCCGCAACCGTAACTGTATGGAAACAATCTTTCACACGTACTGTAACGACATTATCTTTTCGATCTATCACATGATAATCATTAAACTTTTCATTCAAAGCACTACGAATTTGCTCCCCTTCAAAAATCGGAAAACCGTGAGACATTACCCAAATGAGACCAGCGACAGCAAGAATCGTTTTCATACGTTTCATTACCTCCTCGAGAGTAAA
>NZ_SSDQ01000039.1:0-23070 GCF_004794315.1 Microbacterium sp. PF5
GCCGAGCCTGACACGGCCGCCGAGCCTGACACGGCCGCCGAGCCGACCACCACCACCCCCGCACCGACCGGATCCCGCACCGCCCGCACCCCGCGGATCCCGCGGGTCTCGCGGCGTCCGCGGCTGACGGACCGCCCGCGGGGCCGGGGCGCATCGAAGATCAAGGCGCTCGGTGCCGTCCTCGCCGTCGGCGTCATGGTCACCGGGGCCGCCCTCCCGGTGCTCGCCCCCGGGGGCGAGCACGCCGTGGCGACCGTCGCCGGTGCGGCAGCGCTGAAGGACGCCGCCCAGTCGTACACGGCCACCGATGCCATCCGCGCCACCATCTCGGCGCGCGGCTCCTTCGCGGCGACCACGCCGGAGGAGATCAAGGAGACCCACGCCCGTGCGGCCGCAGCCGCGATCGCCGCGGGCATGCCGCTCAGCAGCGCGATGGACATCCCGATCGCCGACCGCGTCGTGATGCCGATGGCCGACGGCTCGTACTCGTTCACCGATGGCTTCGGGGCCGCCCGACCGGGCCGGTCGCATCTTGGTCAGGACTTCGCCGCCGGCATCGGCACCCCCATCAACGCCGCCATGAAGGGCTGCGTCTCGCGCTCCACGGAGAGCTACCAGGGCTACGGCGTCACGATCCAGGTCGAGAGCATCGTGAACGGCCAGGCCGTGAGCACCGTGTACTCGCACATGAAGAACGGCACGCGCGCCGTCGAGGTCGGTGACTGCGTCGAGGCCGGCCAGTACCTCGGCGACGTCGGCTCGACCGGCTACGTGTTCGGCTCGTGCCTGCACTTCGAGGTGCACATCAACACGGTCGCGATCGACCCGTTGCCGTGGCTCAGGGACAACGTGAGCTGACCGCGGCGCGCACGCTCCCGCGGTCCGGCGTCCCTACGATGGGATCATGCCGCCCGTCGACACCCTCGCCCTCGTCGGCGAGGTGCTGTCTTGGATCGGGCTCGGCGTGGGAGTGCCGCTGCTGCTGATCGCCCTGCTCATGCGGCTGGCCGAGGGCCCGTGGCTCCCGGTCGACATCGCGATCATCGAACGCGACGGCACCACGATCGCCCGGTGGTTCGCGGGCGGCGACTTCCACGAGCGACCACTGCGCCACGGCGAATCCTCGACCGCGGACGACGGCTTCACCACGGGCGTCGTCAGCAGCCACAACCCCGCCAGGGCACGGGTGGGCGAACCGCCGCACGCCCGGCGCGTCGTGCGCACGCTCGGGATCGTGTTCAGCGCGGTCGGGGTGCTCGGGCTGATCGGCTCGTTCGTGCCGCTGTTCCTCGGCTGACGCGGGCGCGATCTACGCCCCGTCGTACCGCTCCCCCACCGGAACGGCCACGGGCAGCACGTTCCCCGGAGGTGCGAGCGGGCAGGCCCACGCCGGGTCGTACGCGCACGAGGGGTTGTACGCGAAGTTGAAGTCGAGCACGATCGTGCCGCGCGCGGCATCCCCGCCCAGGTCGGCACCCTTGATCGTGTCGAGCAGGTAGCGCCCACCGCCGTACGTGCCGCCCGGATGCCCGGCTGATGCATCGCGCACCGGCACGAACAGCCCGCCGCCGTACGAGCGCAGCCGCCACACGTCGAGGGTTCCGGCGTCGGGGACCTCGACCACACCGACGCGCTCGAACGGCACCAGGCCGTCGGTACCCGTCGCGAACTCGAACGCCGCCGGCTCCGCCTCCAGGATCGGCAGTGCGAACCGCCACTGCGGGTCGTACGGCGCGATGGGCAGCCCCTCGAACAGCACCCGATCCTCCGGCAGCAGCGGGGTGGCCGGGTGGTGCAGCATCAGCTCATCGCGTTCGATGCGCCACAGCTCGTGCGCCTCCTCCGGGGAGTCCGCGCGGCGCACGGCCTCGTACAGGGCGAACACCCGCCGCCGCCAGTCGACCACGTCCACCGCCGCACGGGCGCTCGAGCTCGTCATCACCCCAGGCTAGTTCGCGTCGCGCGGGCGGGATCAGGTCTGCGCGGTCAGGCGCCGCGCTCGAGCATGTCGGCGTAGCCGTCCTCGAATGACGGGTAGTCCAGGTGGCTGAGCAGTGAACGCAGCAGAGCGCCGTCGTAGACGAAGCCGCTCGCGCTGCCGCCGTCGTCGGGCGGCACCGGCAGCCCGAGGCGCGCGGCGAGGAACGCCGCGACGTCGCCCAGCGGGGCGGGAGCCGCGTCCACCGCGTGCACGAGCGACGGCGGCTCGGGCATCCGCAGCAGCAGGTCGAGCGTGCGGACGAGGTCGGTCTCGTGGATGCGGTTCGTGCGGCGCCGGGGGTTCACGGGTGCCTGCTCACGCACGCGGCGCACCAGGAAGTCGCGCCCCGGACCGTAGATGCCCGCGGGCCGCACGACCACGGCGCCGAAGAGGTCGACCGCAGCGCGCTCACCCTCCCGCAGCCCGCGACCGCGGTCGGTGACCGGCTCCGGGGCGTCGCGCTCGGTGAGCGGGGTCGGGCTGCCCGCACCGTCGAACACCCCGGTGGACGAGACGAAGACCGTGCGGGCGGGCCGGGAGGGCAGGGCCGCGGCGAGGTGCGCGAGCACGGACGGGTACGCGGAGGCGCCCGTGCCCGGCGGCAGCGTGACCACCACGGCATCGACCGCGGGCAGGGGCTCGGGCAGCGGGGCGGCGAGGTCACCCACGGCGCCGGTCACCCCCTGGGGCAGGGGCCCGTCGCTGCGGCGGAGGGCGACGACCTCTCCCCCGTCCGCCACCAGCCGCGGGGCGAGCCGCGCGCCGAGCTTGCCGAAACCGACGAGCAGCGTGCGGTGAGGAGGTTGCGGGGCGGTCACCCGTCCAGCCTCCCACGGCGCGGGGGTCGCGGGCGCGGACGTAGGCTGGATCGGTGGCGGAATCGCAGGGACGGGTGTGGACGGGGGTCCTGCGCGTCGGCCCGCACCGCGGCGACCATCGCGTCGCGATCCGAGCCGCCGTGAGCGTCGCCGTCCCGCTGCTCGTGCTCTGGGCGCTCGGCCGGCTCGACCTCAGCATCTACGCGAGCTTCGGCGCCTTCGCCGCGCTCTACGGCCGCCACGACGGGTTCCGCGACCGCATCCGCATGCAGGCCAGCGCGGGCGGGGTGCTGCTCGCGGCGATGCTGATCGGCACGGCGCTGTCGGTCCTGGCCGCCCCGACGGTCGTCAGCGTGGTCGTGGTCGCGCTCGTCGCCGCCGCCGTCACCCTGCTGGCGTACACGATGCAGTGGCACCCACCAGGGTCGCTGTTCACGGTGTTCGCGACCGGGGCGTGCGCGACCATCCCCGCCACCGCGGGCTCGTTCGGCTCCGTGCTGCTGGTGGGCGGGGCGAGCGTGCTGTTCGGCCTGGCCCTCACCGCGCTCGTCGCCGTCGCCACGCGGACCACGGGACAGGGAGCGCCGAAGGTGCGCCCCACCGTGGGTCCCGTCGCGGTCGAGATGGCGGTCTCGGTCGCCGTCACCATCGTGGGCGCCGGGATCGCGGGGCTTCTGCTCGGCGGCACGCACTGGTACTGGGCGGCGGTCGGTGCGGTCGCGGCCGTGAGCGGCGCACAGCTCAACGCCCGGATCATCCGCGGCATCCAGCGCCTGGTCGGCACACTGCTCGGGGTGCTCGTCGCCGCCGGGGTGCTGGCGCTCGACCTTGCGCCGATCGCCGTGATCGCCCTGGTCGTGGTGCTGCAGGGAGTCGCGGAGCTGTTCATCGGCCGCAACTACGGCATCGCGATGGTGTTCGTCACCCCGCTCGCGCTGCTGATGGTGCACCTCGCGGCCCCCACCCCGGTCGACGCGCTGTTGACCGACCGCGTGCTCGAGACCCTCATCGGCGTCGCGGTCGGCACCGTGGTCGCCGTGGTGTCCGCCGCGCTGCGCCGCCGCCTCGGCCGCCGCCTCACCCGCGACGCGGCCTCCGGCTGACCACGCACACCCGGCCTCGGCGGCACGACGGTGGTACAAAGAGGAAGACGTCCGGCCGGATGCGAACGGGAAAGGTCAGTAAACCGCTCACGAGGACATCGGGGAATCGCCTCCACAGCGCTCTCGATGACCCCGGCCGGACGCCACTGCAAGTTTAGGAATCGGCCCGTGTTGCGCAGAGGCTCCGCGCACGACTTGCACACACGTGCAGGGAGCCGGCCACCGGTTCTCCGTGTCCCTGTGGCTGAATGGGAAGGTAGGCCGAAGGAGAGTCCGATGAGCACCATCCGATCCGAGTCGATCCTGATCGACGGCACCTGGCGCGCCGCTTCCGACGGCGGCACGCTCACGGTGGAGAACCCCGCCGATCTGTCGATCGTCGCGACGGCCCCCATGGTGACGGCCGACGACCTCGACGCGGCCCTCGCGGCGGCGGACCGTACGCGCGAAGCGTGGGCGGACACCCCGGCCTGGGAGCGTTCGGCGCTGTTGCGCACCGCCGCCCGCACCATCGTGGACCGCGTGGACGACATCGCCGCGCTCCTGACGGCCGAACAGGGGAAACCGCTGCGCGAGTCGCGCGCGGAAGTGCTCTCCGCAGCGGAGCAGTTCGAGTGGTACGCCGACGAAGCGCGGCGCATCTACGGCCGGACCGTGGACGGTACGTCCGCCGCCATCCGCATCGAGGTACGCAAGGAGGCGATCGGCCCCGTGGCGGCTTTCACCCCCTGGAACTTCCCGGTGATGCTCGCCGCACGCAAGCTCGCTCCGGCGCTGGCGGCCGGGTGCCCGATCATCCTGAAGCCCGCCGAAGAGGCGCCCTCCGCCTGTCTCGCGATGGTGCGGGCCGTGCAGGACGCGGGCTTCCCCGCCGGAGTCATCGCCGCGGTCACCGGCGATCCGGCGACCATCAGCGCGCACCTGATCGCCTCGCCGATCATCCGCAAGGTCTCGCTCACCGGGTCCGTGCGCGTCGGTCAGCACCTGATGACCCTCGCTGCCCAGAACATGGCCGCCGTCTCCCTCGAACTCGGCGGCCACGGTCCGGTCGTCGTCTGCGACGACGTCGATGTGCCCGCCGTCGCCCGCCTCTGCGCGCAGACCAAGTTCCGCAACGCCGGCCAGGTGTGCATCTCCCCCACCCGCTTCCTGGTGGCGCGGAGCATCCACGACGAGTTCGTCGATGCGTTCACGGCTGCCACGCGGGAGCTCGCCCTCGGCGACGGCACGCACGAGCGCACCGACGTCGGGCCGCTGTGCAGTGGTCGACGTCACGACGACTTCGCGGCCCTGATCGACGATGCGCTCGCCCGCGGCGCTGTCGCCGAGACGGGCGGGCGCTCGGCCCCGGAGCTGGGCGGACACTTCTACGAGCCCACCGTGCTCCGCGACGTTCCGCAGGACGCCCGGGTCCGCACCGAGGAGCCGTTCGGGCCGGTCGCCGTGGTCATCGCCTACGACGACCTCGACGAGGCGGTGCGCGTGGCGAACTCCACCGACTATGGGCTGGCCGGCTACATCTTCACGACGCGGCTCGACCGCGCCCGGCTGCTCAGCGAGCGGGTGCGGGCCGGGATGCTCGGCATCAACAGCTTCCTCGTCAGCACGGCCGTCGCGCCGTTCTCCGGGGTGGGGCTCAGCGGGCTCGGCGCCGAGAACGGCACGGAAGGCATCGAGCACTACCTGCACCCGAAGACGGTCGTGACGGGCTTCCCGGCGGAGCTGTCATGACGGTGGCACGCGGAGCGTCCTCCGCGGACCATCACCTCCCGCGTACGACCGTCCCGAAGGCCAGCAGCATCCTCGCGAACGAACTGCGCACGTCGATCGTGCGCGGAAAGCTCGCCGCCGGCACGCCTTTCCCGTCCGAGGCCGAGATCATCGAGACGTCCGGCCTGAGCCGCGCGACCGTGCGGGAGGCGCTGCGGCTGCTCGAAGCCGAGGGCCTCATCGTGTCGCGCCGCGGACCCGGAGGCGGGCTGCGCGTCGGCCAGCTCGACCTGCAGTCGACCGTGCGCACCATCGCCGTACACCTCGCGATGAGCGAGGCGACGCTCGGCGACGCGTTCGCGTTCCGCCGCCTGATCGAACGGGAGTGCGCGCGACTCGCCGCGGCCAACGCCACGGACGCGCAACGCGAGAGGCTGCGCGAAGCGGTGGCGGAGGAACCGCATCCGCTCTCCGAGGTCATCGACTTCCACGACCTCATCGCCGAATGCACCGGCAACGAATTCTTCCGTGTCGCGCAGAAGATCGTGGTCTCGATCGCGGGCTGGCACACGCCGGACGAGGGTCTGGACGACCACGACCTCGTGTTCGCGAAGGCGGCGCACACCAAGGTGGTGCAGCGCATCCTCGCCCGCGACGGGGAGGGCGCCGCGCGCGCGATGGACCGCCACCTCGAGGCGTTCGAGCGCATCGTCGAAGAGCGCGGCAACCTCGACAAGCCGGTGATCCGCGCGTCCTCCTGGACCTGACCGTTCCTTACGACTCCTCGCCGCGAGGTGTCACCAGCGGCGCTGGACCTCCTCCGCCCACCCGAACACGTTCTCGACACGGTAGACGCTTCCCGACGACAGCCGGATCTCCCCGTCCCAGCGGCCGAAGCACTGATCCTCGCGGCTGAGGAACAGCAGCTTCTTCGTGAGCGAGTGACGGTGGTGCGCCGGCGTGAAGACGAGGTCGACCTGCGGGCCGCGGAAGGTCCACGGCTTCAGGAAGTCCTCCGTGTCGTACGTCCACTCGACGTCGTGGCTGAGCTTCTCGATCACGCCGTCCACGCGCAGCGCGTTCTCGGTCGACGGCGACCCGTCGGTCCACTTCGCTCCGAGCTGGATGCCGATCTCATGGCCGTCGGTGTACCCGGCACCGCTCCCCCAGTTCCACAGCACCTTCGCCGGCCACTTCCCGCGACCGTGATCGAGCGCCGCCCATGCCTCGGACGGGTCGACCGTGCGTCGCACGCCGTCGACCTCCACCCAGCCGCTCGCGCGCAGACAGTTGTCCTTGCGGGTGTACTGGAATCGGCGCGAGGTCCACGGCACGACCACGCCCATGGACTCGTGCCCCTTCTCCTCGAGCACCTGGATCCGGGCGGTAACCCGGGCTCCGCGAACCTCGAGGAGGGTCCCTTCGGCAGTGGGGGTGATGGCGACGGCGGTGCGGGCGGTGCGCCTCCCCATCGGGGTGTCCCCGCTCGTCTCGGGGAGGTCCGCCCGGCCGGGAAACCATACGGCCTCGCCGTCGACGACCTCGGCGCCCGACGCGAGGTCGAGGGCGTAGATCGCGAGCCCGGCACGGTAGTCGGCGTGCGAGAAGCTGAACGCGAAGACCAGTTCGGGCGTCGAGATCGCCCAGTACTCGAACCGCTTCCGGCGGCCCCACCACCGCAGATTGGCACGCAGATGCGGGTACCGCGACCACCCGACCGCCGCCGGGTTCAGCCGACCGCCCGGCAGGCACAGGTCGACCCTTCGGGTCAGCTCGCGTTCGGACTTGGGCACGTCTCGCTGGAACACCGTCACCGTCTCAGCCCTTCGTCGCGCCGTCGGCGAGACCCTTGATCAGGTACTTCTGCAGGAGCAGCGTGAAGATCACGACCGGGACGACCGTCACCGTCCCCGCCGCGGTGAGCAGGCCCCACATGCCCCCGCTCTCGGTATCCACGGCCATGCCCTGGATCGCGACCGGGATCGTCGAGGCGTTCCGGTTGGTGAGCACCAGGGCGAACAGCAGCTCCTCGTACGCCATCATCACGCTGAAGATGAGCGATGACACGAGCGCAGGGGTCAGGATCGGCAGGATGATGCGGAAGTACGCGCCGAGTCGGGAGGTGCCGTCGATCATCGCCGACTCCTCCAGCTCCTTCGGGATGGCGAGGAAGAACGAGCGCATGAGCCACATGACGTACGGGATGAGGAACGTCGAGTAGGCCAGGATGAGCGTCAGGTGCTGGTCGGTCATCCCCAGGTTCCGCGCGACGAGGAACAGCGGAACGGCCAGGGCGATCGGCGGCACTCCGCGGGTGGCGAGGATCAGGGCGCCGATCATCCCGCCGCCGGCGAGCTTCATCCGGGCGATGCCGTATCCGGCCATGGAGCCGACGAACACCGCGAGCAGCCCGGCGCCGAGCGACACGATCACCGTGTTCAGCATCCGCCGCGGGATGTCGTAGTTGGCGAGGTTGAGGTAGTTGTCCAGCGTCGGCTCGGTGAAGAGGGTCGGCGGCGTGGTGAAGATATCGCGCGGAAGCTTGAACGACGTGAGGATCATCCAGATCACCGGCAGCAGGAAGAGCAGGCAGATGACGATGCCGGCGATGATGCGAATGCGGTGGCCCAGGCGGCGTCGCGACCGGCGTGCGGGTGTCGGCCGCACGGCGCCGATCGCGGTCGCCGTGTCGAGCGGGGCGGGGGTGAGGGTCGACGAGCTCAAAACTTCTCCTCCAGCTTGCGGGTCCCTCGGAGGAACACGAACATCAGGATCATGGTGATCACCAGCACGATCACGGCCATGGCCGCGGACTCGCCGAAGTGCAGCGAGCGGAACGCCTGCTCGTAGATGTAGAGGTTCACCACGTTGGTCGCCTGGCCGGGGCCGCCGCGGGTGGCCACGAGCGCGATGTCGAACATCTTCATCGCTCCGAGCCAGCGCACGACGAAGGTCGCGGCGATGATCGGCGCCAGCAGCGGGAGCGACACGTGCCACAGCTTGTGCCACCAGTTCGCGCCGTCGACCGAGGCGGCCTCCAGCACGTCGTTCGGGAGCGTGAGCAGCGCGGCCGACGCCACCAGGATGATGAACGGCGTCCAGCGCCAGGTGTCGATGATGATGACCGTGGCCATCGCCATCGTCGGGTCACCCAGCCAGTCCACCGCCGGCAGACCGAACAGACCGCCGATCCAGTTGAAGACGCCCCAAAGCGGGTCGAGCAGCATCTTCCACACGCCGCCCGCGACGACCGGTGCGACGGCGAGCGGCACGAGGAAGAGGGCGCGAATGAGGCCGCGCCCTCTCCACTCGGCGTTGACGAGGAAGGCGATGCCGAAGCCCAGGATCATCTGGATGGGAAGAGCGAACACCAGATAGATCCCCGTCACGACGAGGGAGTTGTGGAACTTCTCGTCCGTGAACGCCTCGACGTAGTGCTCCCACCCGACCCACTCGCGGGGAGTGAAGGTGGCGAGATCGAGCTCCGAGAAGCTGATCTGCAGCGTGTAGAGGATGGGGTAGCCGAGCAGGGCAGCCATCAGGATCACGGCGGGCAGGACGAACGTCCACCTGTTCGCGAGATCGATGAGACCGTACCGGCTCATACGTCGTCGGGAGCTTGTCATCACCAGTCGTCTTCCCGTCTTACTCGAGGAGATCGTCGATGCCGTCGTTCATCCGCTTCACGGCGTCTTTCGCCGTGATGTTGCCGGGGATGAACTCGCCGGTCTCCGTTGCCAGGACTTGCTGCACGGCGTCGGACTCGACGATGTGCGGGCGCCACATCTGTCCGGCCTCGATCGCGGGCCACGCCACCTCGAGGGCCTCGTAGACGGGCGACAGCCACTCCTGCTCCGGCGTGGTCTCCAGGGTGCTGGCACGCGCCGGGAAGACGCCGAGCGTGTTGGTCTGCCACTGCTCACCCTTCTTCGAGGTCAGCCACTGCACGAAGGTCCAGGCGGCCTCCGGGACGTCGGTCTTGGAGTTGACGCCCATCGACCACACCCCGCGGTGCGCGCCGGGGCCCTCGCTGCCCGCGGGCAGGGTCTGGATGCCGACCTGCTCGGGTGTGAGCGTGGTCGTGGCCGGGTCGACCGCCGAACCGCGGTAGACCGAGCCCCAGGTGAACAGGGTCGCCAGGCGCCCCTGTCGGAACGCCTCGAGCGGCTCGTTGAACTGCCAGCTCACCGCCCCGGGAGGGGCGACGTCGAGCAGCTGGCGGTGGATGTCCATGGCCTCGACGGCGTCGTCGCCGAGCACGGCCTCCGTGTTGTCCTCGTTCAGGATCTGGCCGCCGTTGGAGTTCATGATCGTCTGCCAGATGGTCGGCGTGAGCCCATCGCGCACGAAGTACGTGCCGACGGCCCAGGCGTCGTCGGTGCCGTCGCCGTCGGTGTCCTGCACCAGGTCGGGCGCCTGATCCAGGTACTCGTCCCAGGTCAGGTCCGGGGTCGGGAGCGGAACGCCGGCCGACTCGTAGAGGCTCTTGTTGTAGAGCATCATGAGGATGTTCGACCGCGCGGGTACCGCGTACTGCTTGCCGTCGAACTCGCCGGCCGCCAGGGCCGCCGGGTAGAAGTCGTCCCAGTCGTAGTCGTCGGCGGTCCACTGCTCCAGCTCGTCGCCGCGCAGGTCCATGAGCCCGCCCGTCGAGGCGAGCTGCGGCGTCCAGTTGTCGTCCGCCATCACGATGTCGTACGTGGCATCGGTGTTGGTCAGTTCGAGCATCGTCTTGGCCAGCTGATCGTTGTACGGCACACCGTCGATCGTGACGTCGATGTTCGGGTAGTCCTTGGCGAACTCGGGGATCAGGTTGTCCTGCCACTGGCTGGCGTAGGCGTCGTTGACGAGGATCTTGAGATCGATCCGCTCGTCATCGGTGCCGAGCCCACCACCGTCGGCAGAAGGCTCCTCCCCCGAGCCACCGGCGGCGCAGCCGGCGAGGAGGACCGTGGTGATGATCATCGCCCCGCCGGCCAGGGTGATCGGGCGGCGCGAACGCAGCCTGCGTCGTTGCATCATTGCATTCTCTTTCTCTCGGGTTCCGCCTTCGGGGGGCGGCACCTGTGGGGTGTGGTCACAGGCCTGGTCATGCTCGCGGCGGCCGCTTCCGACCGTCAAGCGCCCTGCACATATGTGCTGGCGACCTCTCTGGCGGAGTGCTCGTCGATGATCAGATCGGTCACGAGGCCGGCGGCCAGCGCGCCGCGCAGAGCGGGGATGCGGCTGGGGTCGCTGACCACGCACACGCGACGGGGGGCGCGACGGAGGGTGTCGAGGTCGGGGCCGCTCGAGCGCTCGTTGAGGCGGATGCCCGCGTGCGTGCCGTCGCCGCGGAGGAACACGGTCGCGACGTCCCCGACGACCTCGGCGGCCTCGAGCTCCTCGCGGTCGGCGTCACTCAGGTAGCCGTTGCGGTACACGTGACCGGGGATCGTGGAGTGCGGGTCGCCGACGCCGAACACGGCGATGTCGATCCGCTGCTGCAGGGCGAGGATCCGTGCCACGCTCCGCTCGCGCCAGAGGACGGTCTTCGTCAGCGGGTCGTCGAAGAACGCCGGTACGGGGAGGGGTTCGACGTGTGCGTTGAACGCCTCGGCGAAGCGCTGGAGAATGTCGCCGACGTACCCGAGCCCGAAATTCTCGCCGTAGGCGGCGCCGTTCAACTGCACGACGGTCACGTCGGTGAGCGGGCGGTCGACGAGGTGATGGCTGACGGCCGCCATGGTGTTCCCCCAGGCGACCCCGATAGTCGACGACGACTCCACCATCGCCGACAGGATGCGTCCGGCGTGGCGGGCGACCTGGGCGCTGCGTTCGCGCACGCTCATCCCGGTCGATGCGGGGATGATGTAGGCGGTGACGCCGTCGTGCAGGCGGATCTCGTGCTGGAGCCGGGAGATGCCGTCGGTCGGGTGCTTGATGCGGATGTCGACCAGCCCGGTGTCCCTGGCGTAGGACAGCAGTCGCGACACCGAGGACCGGCTCATGTGGAGCGAGTCCGCGATGGCCTTCATCTTCAGGTCGCGCAGGTAGTAGAGCTGGGCGGCGCGCAGCGCCAGCTTGGTGCGATCGGCGATCTCGACCATGGCCCCTCCTAGAAGGCGGAGACGCCCGTGAGCGCCCGCCCGATCGAGAGGGCGTGGATGTCGTCGGTGCCCTCGTACGTGCGCACGGCCTCGAGGTTGGCCATGTGCCGCATCACGGGGTAGTCGGCCGTGACGCCGTCCCCGCCGAGGAGCTCGCGTGCCGACCGGGCGATCGCGATCGCCGAGCGCACGTTGCCGAGCTTCGCGATGCTGACCTGTGCGGGCTGCATCCGCCCCTCCGACTTCAGCGACGCCAGGTGCAGCGCGGTGAGCATTCCGCCCTGGTAGGCCAGCATCATCTCGGCCAGTCGCGCCTGCACGAGCTGCTTGCCGGCGAGCACCCCGCCGAACGAGGTCCGTCGGCCGGCGTAGTCGACGCTGAGGGCGAGGCACTCCCGTGCGATGCCGAGGACGCCCCACGCGATTCCGAACCGCGCCTCGTTGAGGCAGGTCAGCGGCGCGCCGAGTCCTGTCGCCCGCTCGAGGATCGCGTCGCCCGGCAGTCGGACCTCGTCCAGGGTCACGTCGCACTGGATCGAGGCGCGCATGGCGTGCTTGTGCAGGATCGGTGTCGCGGTGAAGCCGGGAGCGTCAGTGGGGACCACGAATCCGCGCACCCCGTCCGACGTGCGGGCCCACACGATCGCGATGTCGGCGACGGTGGCCAGGCCGATCCAGCGCTTCGCCCCCGAGAGCACCCACCCGTCGCCGTCGCGCTCGGCAACGGTCGTCATCGCTCCGGGGTCGCTCCCGCCCTGCGGCTCCGTCAGCGCGAAGCATCCGAGCAGGCGGCCGGCGGCCATCTCCGGGAGCAGGGACGCGCGCTGCCGGTCGGAGCCGAACCGCGCGATCGCCGTCATCGCGAGGGAGCCCTGGACGGAGACGAGTGTCCGCCATCCACTGTCGGCCGCCTCGATCGCCGCGCACGCCAGGCCGTAGGCGGTGGGGCTCGCTCCGGCGCACCCCGGTGCCTCCAGGTGCATGCCGAACAGCCCGGCGTCCGCGAAGGCGGGCACGATCTCGGCGCGGAACCGCGCCTCCTCGAAGTCCGCGTCGATCGTCGGCAGGACGACGTCTGCGGCGACGGCGGCCGCGCGCGAACCCCAGGCGCGGTCCTCGGGGCTCAGACGCTCCTCGAGGCCGAGCAGTGTGTCGACGGCCGCGTAGGCGGATGGGTTCATGGGGTCTTCTCCCTCGTGACGGCGGACAGCCGCTCCCGCAGCTCGCTTCCCCCTTCGTCGAGTGACGGAGGGGCCAGCGGGTAGTCCACGGGTGTGTGCGAGAACGTGAGCGGGTTGCGCACGATCGGCAGGGCGTCTCCCGCGAGGCCCACGGGTTCGAGTCCGATCCGCTCGGCGAAGCGGATGCCGTCTTCGATCGTCTGGATCGGCGCGCTGGGCACACCGACCCCGGTCAGCAGGTCGAACCACTCGGCGGCACCGCGGTCGGCGAGCGCGGCCGCGATCTCGGGGCGCAGTGCGTCGCGGTGGGCGTTGCGCAGCTGGGGTGCGGCGAAGCGCGGGTCGGTCGCCAGGTCGTCGCGCCCGATCACGGCGCACAGGCGCTCGAACTGCGCGTCGTTGCCCACGGCGATCACGAGCGGCAGGTCAGCGGTCGGGAACGGCTCGTACGGGTAGAGGCTGGGGTGCTGGTTGCCCATGCGGCGGGGCACGTGGCCCGCCGCGGCGTACGCCTGGGTCTGGTTCACCATCGACGACAGCGCCGCCGACAGGAGGTTCGTCTCCACGAGCTGCCCGAGTCCCGTTCGCTCGCGATGCCGCAGCGCCGCGAGGATGCCGACGGCCGTGTGGAGTCCGGTCAGCACGTCGAACAGCGCGAAACCACCTCGGAACGGCTCGCCGTGCTGCGCGCCAGTGGTGTCCATGAACCCGCTCAGCGCCTGGACCATGAGGTCGTAGCCGGCGAGGTGCGCCCCGGCCCCGGTGCCGAATCCGGTGATCGAGGCGTAGACGAGGTCGGGTCGATCGACGGCGAGCGTCGCGTAGTCGAGCCCGAAGCGCCGCAACCCGCCGGCCTTGAAGTTCTCGACGACCACGTCGGCCTGGGCGATGACGTCCCGGGCGATCGCGAGGTCGCCGTCGTCGGCGAGATCGAGCACGAGGGAGCGCTTGTTGCGGTTCGCCGACTGGTAGTAGGTGGCGACACCCTCGTGCACGGGCGGCGCGAACCGGCGGGTGTCGTCGCCGTCCGGGCTCTCGATCTTCACGACGGTCGCGCCCATGTCGGCGAGGAGCATGGTGCAGTAGGGGCCGGCGAGGATGCGAGAGAGGTCTGCGACGACGATGCCCTGCAGCGGCCCGGGGCGTTCGTCGGCGAGGGGGTTCGTCATCGCGCACCGCCGAGGACGAGGTGGGTGATGGCGCGGGCGACGCAGGCGGGACGGTCGCCATCGTCGTCGATCTCCACGGTGTGCGTGGTGTGCACGCGGACCGCGCCGTCGAGGGCGGTCACGGCGTCGAGCACGATCCTGTCGCGCACGCGACTGCCGGCCGCGACCGGCGCCGGGAAGCGCACGCGCTCGTATCCGTAGTTGACCCGACCGACCGCCCCGGAGAAGGTGTAGGCCTGTGCGGCGAGCGCGGGAAGCAGGGACAGCGTCAGGAGGCCGTGGGCGACCGTGCGTCCGAACGGTCCTCGCGCCGCACGCGCCGCGTCTGTGTGCAGCCACTGCTCGTCGCCGGTCGCGCTGGCAAAGCGCTGGATGCGGTCCTGGTCGATGGTGGTCCACGCGCTGACGCCGAGCTCCGTGCCGACGAGACCCGGGAGGGCCGTCACGTCGTAGGTGGTGGTCATGCGCATCCTCGTCGAAGTCGTCAGGTCCGCGCACATTTGTCCGGATGGGATTCGTGCGGCGTATTTAGTGTAAGGATTACACCGAACTACTGAAAAGGCAAGCTCGAAGGAACCACCGATGACCCTCCTGACCACCGCTCCCCCCGAAACCGACTTCCTCCGCCTGTACGACCGGCTCGATACGGACGAGCGCGCGATCGTGGCTCGTGTGCGGGATTTCGTGCGCGAGCGCGTGCTCCCCACGATCAACGAGCACTGGGAGCGGGCCGAGTTCCCCGCCGACCTGATCCCCGGCATCGCCGAGCTCGGCGTGATCGGCACCACCATCCGGGGGTACGGCTGCCCAGGGCTCAGTCCGCTCGCGGCGGGTCTCGTCGCGCTCGAGATGTCACGCGGTGACGGAAGCATCAACACCTTCCTCGGTGTGCAGTCGGGACTGAGCATGGGCACGATCGACCTGCTCGGCTCCGAGGAGCAGAAGCAGCGGTGGCTGCCCGCGATGGCGCGCCTGGAGAAGATCGGGGCCTTCGCCCTCACCGAGCCAGGACACGGCTCCGACTCCGTCGCGCTCGAGACGAGCGCGACGAGGGACGGCGACAGCTTCGTGCTCACCGGAGCCAAGCGCTGGATCGGCAACGGCCACAGCGCCGACGTCGTCGTGCTGTGGGCGCGGGACACCGCGGACGGCCAGGTCAAGGCGTTCGTCATCGAGAAGGGCGCGGACGGACGGCACCCGGCCGGGTATCGCGCCGAGGTGATCACCGGCAAGATCGGCAAGCGGGCGATCCTGCAGCCCGACATCACCCTCGATGCGGTCCGCGTGCCCGCCGCGAACCTCCTCGCCGGCTCCACCTCGTTCCGCGACGCCGGAGCGGTCCTCGCCCGCACCCGCTCCGGGGCATCGTGGGAGGCGACGGGACATGCGATGGCGGCGTACGACATCGCCGTCGACTACGCGCGGTCCCGGGTGCAGTTCGGCAAGCCGCTGGCCGCCCACCAGATCATCCAGCAGCGACTGGCCAAGATGCTCGCCGAGGTCACGGCCATGCAGCTCATGTGCTTCCGCCTCGCCGAGCTGTCCGCGGAGTCCGCTCTGACCGGGCCGATGGCGTCGATCGCCAAGATGTTCACCGCGGATCGCGGGCGCTGGGTGTGCTCCGAGGCCCGCGACATCCTCGGCGGAAACGGACTGCTGCTGGAGAACCACGTCGCCCGCCATCTGACAGACATGGAGGTCGTCTACACCTACGAGGGCACCGACACCGTGCAGTCGCTGCTCATCGGACGCGAGATCACGGGCATCTCCGCCTTCCGCTGACGCGCGACCGCCCCTATCCCCCACAACAGAACGACGACAGGAAGCAGGTTCCGCATGCGGTTCATCGGACGTACGGCGATCGTGACGGGAGGCGCCAGAGGCATCGGTCACGCCACCGCTCTTCGGCTCGCGCGGGAGGGGGCGCGCGTGGGCGTGCTCGATCTCGTGCACAGCGACGCCCTCCACGCGGCCGCCGCCATCTCCGACGACGGGGCGACGAGGGACTCCGGCGGGAGCGCCGTGGCCCTCGCCGCGGACATGACCGACGCCGAGCTCGTCGCCCGTGCGGTCGACGGGTTCGTCGATGCCGAGGGACGCCTGGACGTGTTCGTCAACAACGCGGGTGCCACGCGCGACGACCTGCTGTTCCGGATGTCGGTCGACGATTGGGACTTCGTCCTCCGCACGAACCTCACGACGGCCTTTCTCGGCCTCCGCGCCGCGCAGCGGAAGATGGTCCCCGCGCGCGCGGGAGCCATCGTGAACCTGTCGAGCCGGTCGGCCCTGGGCAACCGGGGACAGGCGAACTACTCCGCAGCGAAGGCGGGGATCCAGGGGCTCACCGCGACCGCGGCGATCGAGCTCGGCCCGCTGGGCATCCGCGTGAATGCGGTCGCGCCCGGCTACATCGCGACGCCGATGACGGCGCGAACCGCCGAACGGGTGGGGATGGACGCGGCTGCCCATCAGGAGCAGGCCGCATCCGTGACCCCGCTGCGCCGAGTGGGGCGCCCCGACGACGTCGCCGCCGTGGTGGCCTTCCTCGCGAGCGACGACGCCGCCTATGTCTCCGGCCAGACCGTGTACGTCAACGGTGGTGCGCGATGACCGCCGTCTACATCGTCGATGGCGTCCGCACGCCGGTCGGCCGCTACGGGGGGAGCCTGTCATCCGTGCGCCCCGACGATCTCGCCGCCCTGGCGGTGGGCGCGGTGGTCGAGCGGTCCGGCGTGGACCCCTCCGCGATCGACGAGGTGGTGCTGGGAGCGGCGAACCAGTCCGGCGAGGACAACCGCAATGTGGCGCGGATGGCCGTCCTGCTCGCTGGCCTCCCCGTCTCCCTCCCCGCCTTCACGGTCAACCGGCTCTGCGCGTCGGGGATGACGGCGATCACCACCGCGCATGCCCTGATCGCTTCCGGGGCGGCCGAGGTGATGGTCGCCGGAGGGGTCGAGTCGATGTCGCGGGCGCCGTGGGTCCAGGCGAAGCCGCACCGGGCGTTCGCCGGCCCGGGTGCGCAGTTCGACACGTCGATCGGTTGGCGGTTCGTGAATCCGCGCCTCGAACGCGACGACGACGACATCACCCTGAGCATGCCCGAGACGGCGGAGCTCGTCGCCGAGCGCTTCGGGATCGGACGCGAACGGGCCGATGACTTCGCCCTGGAAAGCCACCGTCGGGCGATCGCAGCGGTCGACGCCGGGCGGTTCAACGGGGAGATCGTCGCCGTCGACACCGCGACCGGCCCCGTCATGGCCGATGAAGGACCGCGGCGGGACACCGACGCCGCCGCCCTCGCGCGCCTGCGCCCCGTGGTCGCCGGTGGACGGATCGTGACGGCCGGCAACGCCAGCACCCTGAATGACGGGGCATCGGCCGTACTGCTCGCGAGCGAGGCCGCGGTGCGGACGCACGGATTGACCCCGCGGGCTCGGATCGTCGCGCACGCCGCGTCGGCCCTCCACCCGTCGATCATGGGGATGGGCCCGGTCGATGCGGCGACCGCGGCACTGCGCCGAGCAGGCTGGCGCTCGGAGGATCTGGGCGCGATGGAGCTGAACGAGGCGTTCGCCGCACAGGCGCTCGCCTGCCGCGACCGACTCGAGTGGGACCCGGCCCTCGTGAACGCGTGGGGCGGCGCGATCGCTCTCGGGCATCCGCTCGGCTCGTCGGGAGCCCGGATTGTGGTCACGCTGCTGTCGCGGATGGTGGCGGACGACGTCCGCCGAGGCGCCGCGGCCATGTGTGTGGGCGTCGGTCAGGGCACGGCGCTGCTCCTCGAACGCTGAGCGGAGCAGCCTCACCACCGGTTCCGCACGTCCTCGGCCCACCCTTCGATCCCGTCGACGACCACGCGCTCCCCGCGGTCGTCGAGCACCCACCCCGACCAGACCCCGAACAGCTGATCGGTGCGGCTCGAAATGAGCAGCGCGCGGGTCCGGGAGCGCTTCGCGTACGACGGGGTGAAGGTCAGGTCGGCGTTCTCGCCCCCGATGCGCCAGGGCCGTCGATCGGAGGTGCGGTCGTATGCCCACACGAGCTCCTCGCTGATCTTGGACAGGTGCCCGTCGACCACCACCGCGTTCTCGGTGGCCCCGGAGCCGTCGGTCCACTGGGAGCCGAGCTGCAGGCCGACGACCCGGCCGTCCACCGTGCCGCTCCCGGCCGCCCAGTTCCAGCTGACGTCGTACGGCCATCGTCCGCGCCCGTGGTCGAGCACCGCCCACGCGTTCTCGGCGATCGCGTGGGTCGCCCCATCCACCGTGAGCGACCCGTGCGCTGGTCGGGCGACGTCCTTCACCGTGTACTGGAAGCGCCGGATGCCCTTCGCGGAGTGCCAGGGAACCACGACGCCGAGCGACTCATGCCCGTCCGGCCGGGAGGCCGTGATGTCGAACTCCACACCGGGTGCTGTGCCGCGCAGGCGCGTCCCCGCCGCGCCCAGGTCGTCGATGTCGAGCGACAGTCTTCTCGTGCGGGCGCGAGCAGGCCCTTCGCCATGCGACGGTGGCAGTGTCGCGCTCCGGGCGCCGGGTACGACCACCGTCATGTCGGACGACACGCCCGTCGTCCGGTCGAGCACCCAGATCGAATGCAGCGACAGGTAGTCGATGCAGGACACGGTCAGGGCGAGGATGTGCTGCGGAGTCATCACGTTCCAGTACTCCCAGCGCTTGTTCCGGCCCCAGGCGCGCCTGCCGAGTGCGGACGTGTCGTGCAGCGGGGTGCGCGACCATCCGAGGGCGGCGGGGTGGAAGCGGCCGTCCGGGGTCGTCAGGGCGACACGCTCGGTGATCTCGCGCTCGATCATTCGGGGCTCCGTTCTCGAGTCGCGGCGTCGAAGACGCGCCGGAACTCGGTGTTGAGGGCGCGCACGGTCGCGGCGTCCGGTTTCAGCGATGTGCGATCGGCCGTCAGGAGGCCGTTCGATTCGTCCTCCACGTCGGCGAGCTGGGTGTACACGGTGGCCGACAGCCCCCGCGGGATCGCCGGGAGCACTTCGCGCCGGTGCAGTCGTTCGTACGCGCGGGTGAGGTCTTCCCGAGAGCTCAGGCGTCGGTAGCCGAACTCACGTGCGGGGTAGCGGTGGCCGGGGAGCCTCAGGCTGTACCCCCCGAACTCGGACACGACGAGGGCACGGCCGTCGCGACCCCACCACCGCGCCGGCCGGATCGGCTGAAAGTAGACGTGCAGGCTGCGCAGGTCGCCCGAGCGCTGATCGTGCCACCCGCTCGCGTGGTCGATCACCCGGTCGGGGTCACGGCGCCGCAGGTGCTCGACGACCCGGGCGGCGTCGAACTGCCCCCAGCCCTCGTTGAACGGCACCCAGGTGACCACGGAGGGCGAGTTGCGCAGCAGGTCCACCATCTCGTCGAGCTCGTCGAGGAACTCCTCCCGCCCCGCGGCCTCGGCGCGTCCGAAGATCCGGTGCCATCGATCGGCGAGGCGGATGTGCGGGGAGGCTACCGGGGCGGTGATCACCCAGGGGCGGTAGGTCGACCCGCCGTTGACCGCGTCCTGCCAGACCAGCATGCCGAGCCGGTCGCAGTGGTGATACCAGCGGAGCGACTCCACCTTGATGTGCTTGCGGAGCATCGTGAAGCCGAGCTCCTTCATCGCGACGATGTCGGCCACGAGGGCGTCATCGTCGGGCGCGGTGTACAGGTCGTCTCCCCAGTACCCCTGGTCGAGCACGCCGATGTGCGGGTACGGCTCGCCGTTGAGGCGCAGCCGCGGCATCCCCCTGGCGTCACGGTCGACGTCGACGCTGCGCACCCCGACGTAGCTCGCCACCCGGTCGTCGCCGACGGCGATGTCGAGGTCGTACAGGAACGGATCCTCCGGACTCCACAGCCGCGGTCGAGGGAGGCGAAGGGGCAGTGCGGTGCCGGCGACCCCCTCCGCGGACGCGACGACCGTCTCTCCGGCGCGCACGGCCACGGTCACCGGAGCTCCGGGCGCCGACGCCTCGACCGTCACCTCCAGCGTCGCTGTCGCCATCCCGACCCGCACGTCCGGAGTCCTCAGCCGCAACCCCGTCACGTACGTCGGTGGGACCTCCTCCATCCAGACCGTCTGCCAGATGCCGGACTGCGCGGTGTACCAGATGCCTCCGCGCTTCAGGCGCTGCTTGCCGACGGAGTGGTGCGAGCCGTCGCTCACATCACGCACCTCGACCTCGATCTCGTGGTCGTCGTCGGCGCGCAGGGCCTCGGTGACATCGACCGCGAACGGCAGGTAGCCGCCCACGTGCGTCGTGACCTCGACGCCGTCGATCCGCACCCGGCACGACTGGTCGACCGCCCCGAAGTGGAGGATCGTGCGGTAGCCGGGCCTCGCGGCGTGGGTGAAGCGGCGTCGGTACCAGAGCGACTCGTGCGACTGAAGCTGGCGGCCGACTCCCGAGCGCGGGGTCTCCGGCGAGAACGGCACGAGGATGCGGCGATCCCACCGTGTCGGCGCCGCGCCCGCATCGGTGAAGGCGCACTCCCACCAGCCGTTGAGGATCCGGTGGCCGTCGCGCCGGAGCTGCGGCCGCGGATACGCGGCGAGCGGGGCGTCCGAGGTCACCGGGGCGTCCTCTCGCGCCGCGTCCGCCAGGCGGCCAGGGCGGGGACGAGGGCCAGGATCGCGGCGGCCGCGAGGAACATCGCGGGCCCCGGCACGGGCCGCTCGACGCCGAGGTCGAGGTAGGTGCGCCCGTCGCCGACGATCACCCAGGCGCCGATGAACGGTCCGACGATCATCGGGATCATCGTGCCCGTCACCATCCGGAGACCTTGGACCATCCCGGCCTGCCCGTCGGGGGTCTCGTCTCGAGCCGTGGCAGAGGCCGAGGCGGTCGCCAGCATCATCCCGCCGAGCGCGAGCGCCGCCGCCACGATCACGCTCACCGTGTCCCGCGCGAAGAACATCAGGAGGAGCCCGACCGCGAAGAGCAGCGTCGCTGGCAGGAGCAGGCGGCGCTTGCCAAGCCGATCCATGAGCATCCCGCCGACCACGCTGATGGTCGCGGCCGCCAGCAGGGACACTCCGAGGATCAGCGCGTAGGACTCCACGCGCAGCCCGTACTGCAGGTAGATGATGACGTAGGGCAGGAACACCTGCGCCGCCGTGCCGATCACAGCGAGCATGGCGAGCGACAGGTAGAGCGGCGCGTGCGCGCGGACCGTCGAGGGGTGGAATCCGCGCAGTAGCCGCACGGCCACGGGTGCGACATCGAGGGTCGCGGCGGGTGCCGCATCGCGCAGGAGCATCCAGGCGAGGAGCCCCGAGACCGCCGTCACTCCCCCGACGACGGCGAAGAAGGTCCGCCACTCGCCAGCGCGAGTGAGTCCGTCGAGAGCACCGAACACGACCAGCATGGCGAGGAGGGGCAGGGCTGCGAGCACGGCGTCCGCGCGTCCGCGGGTGCGGGGCGTGGTGACATCCGTGACCCAGGCACCGAAGGCCGCATTGTTGGCTCCGGAGCCGATCATGCTCATGACGCAGTCGAGGGCGATGATCCCGACCACGGCGAGGAGCACGAAGGGCGCGGCGACGGCGCCTTCCGAGGGTGAGAGCAGACCGAAGGCCGCGGTGCAGGCCCCCCAGGCGACGTATCCGACGGCGACGAAGAGGCGACGACGACCCGTGCGATCCGACCACGCTCCGATCAGAAGGGTGGCGACGGTCGCGGCCACGGCGCTCAGCGCGACCATCATCGCGATCACGGTCGGGTCCTGGGTGATGCGCTCGTACACGAAGACGTTGAGATACATGTTCTCCACCGTCCACGCGACCTGGCCGACCAGGCCGACGACCACGAGGGCGGTCCAGACGCGGACGCCGAGGCGCTGGGGGCGCGGGCTCGACGGGCGCGAGGCGGAGAGGGGTCGGGGTGACGTCATCGTCAGTCCTCTCGAAGCGGGAGTTGGTATTGCCACGTGGCAATACGGTGCCACGATAGCGGTTTCCGTGGTCGGCGTGCGACTTGCTACTGTCGGCGGCGGAGGAGGTGCCGTGGTCACTCAAATGGACGTCGCCCGCCGCGCGGGCGTGGCGAGGCGAACCGTCTCGAACGTCGTCACCGGGTTCCCGTACGTCAGCGACGACGTGCGCGCGCGTGTGCAGCAAGCGATCGCGGAGCTCGGATACGTGCCCAATCGCGCCGCGCAGCAGCTGCGGACCGGACACAGCGGCGTGGTGGCGCTTGTCGTCCCGGAGATGGGGGTCGGCTACTTCGGGGAACTCTGCACGCTCATCGTCGAGGAGGCGGCGGCGCACGGCATCGGCACCGTCGTGGCGCAGACGCACGGCATCCGCGAGCGCGAAATGGCCGAGATCGAACGCCTCATCGCGCTCCAACCCGACGGGCTGATCGTGAGCCCGCTCGAACTCACTTCCGCCGACATCGGGAGCATCGGCGGCCGCGTGGGCCTCGCGTTGATCGGAGAGCACTTCGCCGGCTCGGGCGTCGGCTCGATCGCGGTGGACAACATCGCCGCCTCCGAGGCCGTGGTCGGCCACCTCATCCACTCGGGATGCGCGAGGATCGCCTACGTCGGCGTCGCCGGCCCCGCACCGCGATTCAACGAGCTGCGCAGGACCGGGTACACCGCCGCCCTGCGCACCGCGGGACTCCCCGCGGTGCGCGAGGCCCACGCCGCCGACTTCACGGCGCGGGACGGGTACGACGCCGGGCGGGCTCTCGCCGATCGCATCGCCGGGGGCGAGGAGATCGATGCCGTCTTCTGCGTGACCGACGAGGTCGCCATCGGCGTGCTCCGCGCGCTGCACGACGCCGGGCTGCGGGTGCCGGCCGACATCGCGCTCGCCGGATTCGACGACATCACCGAAGGCCAGTACTCCATTCCTCGTCTGACGACCATCGCGCCCGACAAGCGCGGCATCGCGCAGCGAGCGGTCGCTCTCGTGCGCGGCGAGAACGCCCGCACCGACCCCGTCGACTTCCGCCTCGTGGAGCGGGAGAGCACCCAGCGCGCGTCCGCCTGACACACAGAAGCGCCGCACCCCC
>NZ_SSDQ01000040.1:0-37328 GCF_004794315.1 Microbacterium sp. PF5
AGCTCGCGCGGCTTGCGGAACGCGCCGGTGAAGAACACCCGCAGCATGTGCACGCCGATACCCGCGATGAAGACCAGCGCAGCCCAGTGGTGGATCTGGCGGACCAGGAGCCCACCGCGCAGGTCGAACGAGATGTGCAGCGTCGACTCGAGAGCCGAGGACATCGCGATTCCGCGCATGGGAGCGTATGCGCCCGTGTAGTGCGTCTCGACCATCGAGGCCTGGAAGAAGAACGTCAGGAAGGTTCCGGAGAGGAACACGACGACGAAGCTCCACAGGGCGATCTCACCGAGCATGAACGACCAGTGGTCGGGGAAGATCTTGCGACCGAGCTCCTTGACGAAGCCGGAGAGGCTGGTGCGCTCATCGATGTAGTTCGATGCGGCGCCGACGAAGCGGCCGCCGAGAGGCGCCTTGGTGTCCTTCTCGTCCTTGGACAGCGTTGCGGTGCTCAATGGCGCTCCCAGAAGCTCGGGCCGACGGGTTCGGTGAAGTCGCTGCGTGCGATGAGGTAGCCCTCGTCATCCACGGTGATGGGCAGCTGCGGAAGCGGACGGGCGGCCGGTCCGAAGATGACCTTCGCGTGGTCGGTGACGTCGAACTGCGACTGGTGGCACGGGCACAGCAGGTGGTGCGTCTGCTGCTCGTACAGAGCCACCGGGCAGCCGACGTGGGTGCAGACCTTGGAGTAGGCCACGATGCCGTCGTACGACCAGTCCTTGCGGTCCTCGGCCTCGATCAGCTGCTCGGGCCGCAGGCGCATCATCAGCACGATGGCCTTGGCCTTCTCCTCGAGGTAGCCCTCGTCGTGGCCGAGTTCGGCGAGGTCCTCGGGGATGACGTGGAAGGCAGAGCCGAGCGTGACGTCGGCGGCGCGGATCGGCGTACCGTCGGGGTCGCGCACCAGGCGCATCCCCTTGTCCCACATCGTGTGCTTCAGCAGCGCCACCGGGTCGCCCTTGGTCGGGTCGTCCGGCGTGGAATGCGGTGCGAGACCGCGGAACAGCGTGACTCCGGGGATGATCGACGCCACGATCGCCGCGAACAGCGAGTTACGGATCATGGTGCGGCGGCCGAATCCGGACTCCTCGTTGGCGTCGGCGAACGCTTTGATGGCGGCCTCGCGCGTCGAGTCCTTGCCCCGCGTGGGGTGGCGCAGCTCGACGTGCTCCTTGTCGGACATGAGCGCCTTCGACCAGTGGATCGCGCCGATGCCGAGGGCGAGCAGCGCGAGAGCGATGCCCAGACCGATGAAGAGGTTGTTCTGCCGGATGTCGATGAGCGCGCCGCTCTCGATCGGGAACAGCATGTAGGCGGCGACCGCCCAGATGCTGCCGGCGAGCGACAGGTAGAACAGCGTGTAGACGGTACGGACCGCAGCCTTCTCAGCGCGCGGGTCCTTATCGGTCATCCGCTCGCGGTGCGGCGGCAGCCCGGGGTTCTGCACGGGATCGCTGACTGCGACACCCAGCCCCGGAGAGGGCTGGTAGGCCCTGTCAAGAGCCTGCGAGTCGTCGTCGTGTGCCATGGTGCTCCTCGTACGTTCCTCTTCGATGAATATGCGTCAGTTGGACTTCGCCGTGATCCACACGGTGATGGCGACCAGAGCGCCGATACCGAAGATCCACACGAACAGGCCCTCGGAAACCGGGCCGAGCGACCCCAGCGAGAAGCCACCGATCTGCACCGACTGCTGCTGGAAGAGCAGGGCCGAGATGATGTCGCGCTTGTCCTCGTCGGACAGGTTCATGTCGCCGAAGACCGGCATGTTCTGCGGGCCGGTGACCATGGCGGCATAGATGTGCAGCGCGCTGGTCTCGGTGATCGCGGGGGCGTACTTGCCCTCGGTCAGAGCACCACCGGCGGCCGCGACGTTGTGGCACATCGCGCAGTTGACGCGGAAGAGCTCGGCACCGTGCGCGACGTCTCCCTCGCCGTCCAGGATGCGGTCGGACGGGAACGTCGGACCGGGGGCCTCGGACTGCACGTAGGCCGACATCGCGAGGATCTGCTCCTCGGTGAACTGCGGCTCCTTCTGCGGTGCCTGCGGGCCCTGCATCTGCAGCGGCATGCGGCCGGTCGACACCTGGAACTCCACAGCCAGCTCGCCGACGCCGTAGAGGCTCGGTCCGTTGGGGGTGCCCTGCAGGTCGAGGCCGTGACAGGTGGCGCAGTTCGCCTGGAACAGCTTCTCGCCGTCTTCCACCGTCAACTGCGTCGCCGCGCTAGGGGCGTCGTTGGCCGCGAAGGCGGCGGACGCTCCTGCGTACACGGCGCCCGTGATCATCAGTCCAGCTCCGATGAGCGCGGCCGCCGCCAGTGGGCTGCGACGACCGCTCGAACGGCGCTTCTTCTCTCGTGCCATCTCGGGGATCAGCTCCGCTCTTATTTCAGGAAGTAGATAACGAAGAACAGCACGATCCAGACGACGTCGACGAAGTGCCAGTAGTAAGACACCACGATCGAGGACGTCGCCTCCTTGTGCCGGAAGTTCTTGACGGCGTACGCGCGGCCGATGACGAGGAGGAACGCGACGAGACCGCCGGTGACGTGCAGGGCGTGGAACCCGGTCGTCAGGTAGAAGGCCGAGGCGTACGAGTCGGCCTGGATGGGCATGCCCTCCGCGACCAGCTGCGCGTACTCCCAGACCTGGCCGGAGACGAAGATCGCGCCGAGGGCGAAGGTGAGGAAGAACCACTCGACCATGCCCCAGCCGAACAGACGACGGCGACCGGCGCCGTTCTTCTGGCCCTTCGCGATGCGGTAGGGCTGGAGGTCCTCGGCTGCGAACACGCCCATCTGGCACGTGAACGACGAGAGCACGAGGATCGCCGTGTTGACGGCCGCGAACGGCACGTTCAGAAGCTCGGTACGGTCGGCCCAGAGCTCGGGTGAAGTGCTGCGGAGCGTGAAGTAGATCGCGAAGAGTCCCGCGAAGAACATCACCTCGCTGCCGAGCCACACAATGGTGCCGACAGCTACCGGGTTGGGCCGCTTGATCGTTCTCGCCGCCGGGGCATACGTCGCTGAGGTCGTCACCCCTCCATTATGGCCGATCCGCGGACGTGATTCTTGCACCCACGGCCGTCGAATCCCTCGTCAGGGACTTAGGGGACCCTAAGAGATCACTGCGAATCATCGGTGAATCCGCGGGAAACGGCGGTCGCGGTACCTCTGCGCGGAAGCGCGGATCGATCTGCACGTTTTCTCCGCGCCGATAGGATCGCACACATGGCTGAATCCCTGACCTGGTCCGATGTGCTCACCACCCTTCTGGAGCGTCGGGACCTCAGCGTCTGGGAATCGACGTGGGCGATGCGCCAGATCATGTCGGGCTCGGTCACCGAGGCGCAGCTCGCCGGGTTCCTCGTCGCGCTCAGGGCCAAGGGCGAGACCATCGACGAGATCGTCGGATTCCGGGACGCGATCCTCGAGGCGGCCGTTCCTCTCCCGGTCTCGCCGGACGTGCTCGACATCGTCGGAACGGGCGGCGACCGCGTCGGGACCGTCAACGTGTCCACGACCGCGGCCATCATCATCGGCGCCACCGGAGTCCCTGTCGTCAAGCACGGCAATCGCGCTGCGAGCTCGGCATCCGGCTCCTCCGACGTGCTCGGCGCGCTCGGCCTGGAACTCTCGCTGGACCCCGCTGCCGTAGCCTCGATCCTCGACCGGACCGGGATCACCTTCGCGTGGGCCGGGGCGTTCCATCCCGGTTTCAAGCACGCGGGAGCCGTGCGCGCGCAGCTCGGCGTTCCGACCGTGTTCAACATGCTCGGCCCGCTCTGCAACCCCGCACGAGCCGAAGCGAACGCGGTGGGGGTGGCGCAGATGGAGCGGGTCCCGCTCATCACCGGCGTCTTCCGCACCCGCGGCGCCACCGCCCTCGTGTTCCGCGGAGACGACGGGCTGGACGAGCTCACCACGACCGGTCACAGTCGCATCTGGGAGGTGACCCGAGGCGACATCCACGAGCACGACCTGGATCCGCGCGACCTCGGCATCCCGCTCGCCGACCTCGCCGACCTGATCGGCGGCTCGCCCGAGCACAACGCGGACGTGCTGCGACGCACGCTCGCGGGTGAGACCGGGCCCGTGCGTGACATCGTGCTGCTCAACGCCGCGGCCGGGATCGTCGCGTTCGAGCTCTCGCAGGACGCCACGCAGGTGCAGCGGCCGATCCTGGAGCGTCTGCGTGAGGGATACGCTCGCGCGTCCGCGGCGGTGGACGACGGGCGGGCCCTCGCGAAGCTCGACGCGTGGATCGGTGCGAGCCGCGAACTGGCCGCCGTCGAGGAGTGACCATGGAGCCCGTCGACGCCCTCCTCGAGATCGCCTCGCTGCTCGAGCGCGAGCGGGCATCGCGGTATCGGGCGAAGGCGTTCCGGCAGGCAGCCGCCACGTTCGAGGATCTCCCCGAGGACGTGCGGAACGACCCCACCCGGCTTCGCGCCGCACGGGGGATCGGGGAGTCGACGTTCGCCGTGATCCGCCAGGCCCAGGAGGGCCGCATCCCCGAGTACCTCGTAGAGCTGCGCGGCGAGGTCGAACCCGAGCGGGTCTCGGAGCTGCGGGGCCGACTGCGCGGCGACCTGCATGCCCACACCGACTGGTCGGACGGCACCACATCCATCGAGGTGATGGCCGCCGCCGCTCGAGCCCAGGGGCACGAGTATCAGGCGATCACCGATCACTCGCCGCGTCTGCGGGTGGCGCGTGGCCTCTCCGCCGAACGGCTGCGGGAGCAGATGCCGCTCGTGCGGGCGCAGTCTGGCGACGGTTTCACGCTGCTCGCGGGCATTGAGGTGGACATCCTCGAAGACGGGTCTCTCGACCAGGACGACGATCTCCTCCGGGGACTCGACATCGTGGTCGCCTCCGTGCACTCGAAGCTGCGCATGGACGCCAGGCCCATGACCGCGCGCATGATCGCCGCCGTCTCGCATCCACGCGTCAATGTGCTCGGTCACTGCACAGGCCGGCTCGTGCAGGGCGACCGGGGGACGCGCCCGCCGTCGGCCTTTGACGCTGCGGCGGTTTTCGCCGCCTGTGCCGAGAACGGCGTGGCCGTGGAGATCAACTCGCGACCGGAGCGACAGGATCCACCCGAGGAGTTGATCGCGATCGCTTTGGAAGCCGGGTGTCTCTTCTCGATCGACTCCGACGCCCACGCGCCGGGACAGCTCTCGCTGCTGGACTACGGTGCCGAACGCGCCGAGCGTGCGGGAGTGCCCGCGTCGCGCATCGTCACCACCTGGGGTCTGTCCCGCCTGCTCGCCTGGGCGGAGTGACGCTCACTCCTCGGTCGCTGCGCGTCCGGCCTCCGTCACCGCGGTGACCGCCCGCGTCATCGAGCCGCCGAGGTTCCACCTCTCCGCCAGTGCCGTCGCCGTCGTGACCTCGCTCTCCGACAGGGCACGGAGGGGGACGTCCGGTGTGGCGATCGGGAGATCCGTCGCCACGGCCACGACGGTCGGTGCGACGTCGAGGTAGGCCGTCGCTGCGAGGATCTTGGCGCGCACCCCTGCGCTCATGCCCTCACCCGCCTCCGCCGCCTCCCGGATCCCCACCAGGTCGCCGTGCACCCCCAGCAGCGTGGCCGCCGTCTTCTCGCCCACCCCGGCGACGCCGGGGAGGCCGTCGGACGCATCCCCTCGCATCGTGGCGAAGTCGGCATACTGCGACGGGAGCACCCCGTACTTGGCGACGACGGTGGCGTCGGTGACCACCTCGAGGTTGCTCATGCCGCGCGCCGTATAGATGACCCGGACGTCGGCGGCGTCGTCGACGAGCTGGAAGAGGTCGCGATCGCCCGTCACGATGTCGACCGGCATGGATGCGTGCGTCGCCAGGGTGCCGATCACGTCGTCGGCCTCGTGCTCGGCCACACCGACGATCGGGATCCCGATGGCGGCGAGGGTCTCGCGGATGAGCGGGATCTGCGCCTCGAGGGGATCGGGCACCTCCTCGACGTCCGGCGCACCGGCCACGACCTCCACCACGCGGTGCGTCTTGTAGCTCGGGATCAGGTCGACGCGCCACTGCGGCCGCCAGTCGTCGTCCCAGCAGGCGACCACGTGCGTCGGCTGATACAGGGTGATGAGCTTCGCGACGATGTCGAGCAGTCCGCGCGCGGCGTTGATGGGGGAGCCGTCCGGGGCGGTCACCTTGTCGGGCACGCCGTAGAAGGCGCGGAAATACAGACTGGCGGTGTCGAGCAGCATGAGGCGTTCGGCGCGGGGCATGGCTTCAGGGTAGAGCGTGCGTGCGCACGGGTCAGCAGCCGGGGGCGGTGGGTTGCTCGGTGCACGTGTGACGGACGAGCGCTGTGGTGGCCTCATAGATGCGGATGGCCTGGCCGGGCCCGGGGATGGTGAGCTCGCCGGGGAGGGGCACCCAGCCGCTGCCGGTGTCGAGCTCGGCGGTGTAGTGGACGGCGGTGGTGGCGGTGTAGGTGCCGCGGGCGCGGTACACGTGGCTGGTGGGGGTGGGGGTGAGCTGGGATTGACGGAGCGCGGCCCACGGGAGTCCCGGCGTCGTGGTGGATGCGGTCGTGCCGTCGCCGTAAACGAAGTCGTAGCGGACCGGCGTGAAGCGCACGGTGATGGGCGTACCCAGGAGAGTGCCGGTGCGGGCCGGAGGGGCGGTGGGGGTGAGGAAGTTCGTGGGGAGTCCGGCGACGCCGATGTTGGACGGCTCGGCGCTGGTGGCGGCCGGGTCCGGCGCGAACTGGGCGACATCGGTGATCGTGAGCGCGGGACCCGGGGCAGCAGGCCGGGGTGCGGGAGGAGTCTGAGGCGCCGTGGCGCGGCATCGTTCGTCGGCTATTCCCGCGCACACGTCGGACTGACGGTGCTGGTCCGGGCGGGGGTAGCGGCGGGGCGTGCCCGTGTGGCGTGCGTCGGGGGTGGTGTCGACGGGGGATGAGTGAGTTTCCGTCGCCGTGATGGACAAGTTCGAATCGTTCTGTTGCACCGCGCACTGGCCCGCGATGGCGAGAGTCTTTGCGCAGGGGGTCGCGTTGGCCAACGCTACGTCCGGCGCGCTGTACACAACTGAGAACGTCGCCAGGAGGCTGACGACGGCGACGCTCACTGTTCTGAACATTGATCTGCGGCGGCTTCCTCTTCGTGATCGATGAGCAGGTCGCCCACATCTGCACTCATCTGGACGGTTTGAGCGAGAACGGGTGGACGCTCGGTGGACGTAACATCCGTTCCTTCCACGCTGACCAGCCTTGCGCGCGACACATCCAGACACACCAGTGCAGTGAGAAGCGTTCTGGCCGGTTTCACATCCGCGTCCAGCCCGATGAAGTCGGTCACGCTGACATCTCCGACCAACTGGAGACCCTTCGATCGCAGATAGTCCTCTGCTGCCAGCTCCGCTTCCAGCGCCTCTCCTCGAAGGAACCGCTGAGGCTTCGCCGAGAGGTCGCCGTTTCGACGGTCGTTTCCGGCGTCGTTGTAGGCGCGATACGTCGCTTCAGCGGCGGCGAATGCGTCGTCCTTGGAAGAAAAGAGGGGAGTAGGTGAGGGGGCGGCTTGCGGGGCAGATGTGCACGCAGCGAGCAGCAATGAGGTGGCGGCAAGGAGGACAAGACACGGCGAGGCGGTGCGGATGGTGGATGACGGGATCACTCGGTCACGGTACGGGGAATGCGGGGTCGGGCGTCGCGGTTGTCCACAGGGGAGCGGCGAACTCTCCGCTCGCGGGCGGATCGCTTCTTCTGATAGCCTGAATCGTCACTCGTGGCGTGCATGCGCATGCCCAGGTGCCGAACAATCACAATCCAACCGCTGTGAAGCATGCTGTCGGCCGTGCGCGGCCGCGCTTCCAGCCCGAGTACCCATTCAACAAGGACAACCCACTACATGACTACCGCAACGACCGCCCCGGCCACCAAGCAGGTCGCCATCAACGACATCGGATCTGCTGAGGACTTCCTGGCCGCGGTCGAGAAGACCCTGAAGTTCTTCAACGACGGCGACATCATCGAGGGCACGATCGTCAAGATCGACCGCGATGAGGTCCTCCTCGATGTCGGCTACAAGACCGAGGGCGTCATTCCCTCGCGCGAGCTCTCGATCAAGCACGACGTCGACCCCAACGAGGTCGTCGCCGTCGGCGACCAGGTCGAGGCCCTCGTTCTCCAGAAGGAGGACAAGGAAGGCCGCCTGATCCTCTCCAAGAAGCGCGCCCAGTACGAGCGCGCCTGGGGAGACGTCGAGAAGATCAAGGAGAACGACGGCGTCGTCACCGGTACGGTCATCGAGGTCGTCAAGGGTGGACTCATCGTCGACATCGGCCTCCGTGGCTTCCTCCCGGCGTCGCTCATCGAGCTGCGCCGCGTGCGCGACCTCACGCCGTACCTCGGCCAGGAGATCGAGGCGAAGATCCTCGAGCTCGACAAGAACCGCAACAACGTCGTCCTCAGCCGCCGCGCGCTGCTCGAGCAGACGCAGTCGGAGTCGCGCACCACGTTCCTGAACAACCTGCACAAGGGTCAGGTCCGCAAGGGTGTCGTCTCGTCGATCGTCAACTTCGGTGCGTTCGTCGACCTGGGCGGCGTGGACGGTCTCGTGCACGTCTCCGAGCTGTCCTGGAAGCACATCGAGCACGCCTCCGAGGTCGTCGAGGTGGGCCAGGAGGTCACCGTCGAGATCCTCGAGGTCGACCTCGACCGCGAGCGCGTCTCCCTGTCGCTGAAGGCGACGCAGGAGGACCCGTGGCAGGTCTTCGCCCGCACCCACGCGATCGGTCAGGTCACGCCGGGTAAGGTCACCAAGCTCGTCCCGTTCGGTGCGTTCGTGCGCGTCGCAGACGGCATCGAGGGCCTCGTCCACATCTCCGAGCTCTCCAGCAAGCACGTCGAGCTGGCCGAGCAGGTCGTGTCGGTCGGCGAAGAGGTCTTCGTCAAGGTCATCGACATCGACCTCGAGCGTCGCCGCATCTCGCTGTCGCTGAAGCAGGCCAACGAGTCGGTCGACCCCAACGGCACCGAGTTCGACCCGGCCCTGTACGGCATGCTCGCCGAGTACGACGAGAACGGCGAGTACAAGTACCCGGAGGGCTTCGACGCCGAGACCGGTGCGTGGAAGGAAGGCTTCGACGCCCAGCGCGAGGCATGGGAGCAGGAGTACGCTGCGGCCCAGGCTCGCTGGGAGGCGCACAAGGCTCAGGTCGCCAAGGCGGCCGAGGCCGAGGCTGCGGCCGGCGACGACTTCGGTGGCCAGTCCTTCTCGAGCGAGTCGGCCGGTGCCGGCACGCTCGCCGATGACGAGGCTCTCGCCGCTCTGCGCGAGAAGCTCTCGGGCGGCAACTCCTAAGTAACATTCCGAGAAGGGCCGTCACCCCGCCTCACGGCGGGCGTGGCGGCCCTTTTCGCGTACCGGATTCGGTGGCGATCCGCTGCGTGACGGAACATTACGACCGCATTCGTCACACAAGAGCCGCTCCGCCAGCATGGGCCTATGACCGCCCTGCTGCCCGCGTCGCGCACCGCCGACGTCACGACGACCGCAGCGACGGCGCAGGACGTGCGACTCGACGCCGTCGAACGGTCCTTCCCGATCGCACGAGGCACCCGCCGGGTGCTGCGCGGCATCGACCTGGACATCCGCGCGGGGGAGATCGTCGCCGTCGTCGGCCCCTCCGGGTGCGGCAAGTCGACTCTCCTGCGTCTCGTGGGCGGACTCGATGCGCCGAGCCGCGGCAGCATCCGCATCGGGGGCACCGCGGTCGCCGACGTGGACGAGCGCACCGCGGTCGCCTTCCAGGAGCCGCGGCTGCTGCCCTGGCGGACGATCGCACAGAACGTCGAGCTCGGCCTGCCGCGAGGCACCGGGCGTCGAGCGGGATGCGCGCGCGTGCAGGAGCTGCTGCACCTGGTGGGGCTCGACCATGCCGCCGATCAGCGCCCGCGTGAGGTTTCCGGGGGCATGGCGCAGCGGGCATCCCTCGCGCGAGCCCTCGCCCGCAACCCCTCCGTGCTGCTGCTCGACGAGCCCTTCGGCGCGCTCGACGCCCTCACGCGCCTGCGTATGCACGACCTGCTGCTGAAGATCCACGCAGCCGAGCCCACCACCGTGCTCCTCGTGACGCACGACGTGGAAGAGGCCCTCTACCTCGCCGACCGCGTGCTGCTGCTGCGCACCCTCGGCGACCACGACCACGCCTCCGTCGCCCGCACGATCGAGGTGCCGGGAGCCCGACCCCGCGACCGCGCCGACCGCGGCCTCGCCGACCTGCGCGCCGACCTCCTCGAGGGACTCGGCGTCGACACCCACCACCGCAGCACCGAGGAGACCCGATGAGCACCATCACCCGCCGAATCATCCCCGCGATCGCGATCGCCGGGACGATGATGCTCGTCGCGACCGGCTGCGTCGCGGGCGAGAACGCGACCGCCGACACCGACACGGACACCGCACCGGCGGCCGACGCCGAGTGGTCGTCCGACACCCTCTCCATCGACTTCGCCACCTACAACCCGCTCAGCCTCGTCGTGCGCGACCAGGGGATCCTGGAGGACATCCTGGGCGACGACGTGACGGTCGAGTGGGTGCAGTCCGCCGGCTCCAACAAGGCGAACGAGCTGCTCCGCTCCGGTTCGGTCGATGTCGGCTCGACCGCGGGATCCGCGGCGCTGCTCGCCCGCGCCAACGGCTCGCCCATCCAGGTGATCGACATCTTCTCGCAGCCGGAGTGGTCGGCGATCGTCGTCGGACCCGACAGCGACATCACCTCGGTCGAAGACCTGAAGGGCGCCTCGGTCGCGGCCACCAAGGGCACCGACCCCTACTTCTTCCTGCTGCAGGCGCTGGACGAGGCGGGCCTCTCCCTGTCCGACGTCGAGGTGCAGAACCTGCAGCACGCCGACGGTCGCGCCGCGCTCGACGGCGGCTCGGTGGACGCGTGGGCCGGGCTCGACCCGATCATGGCAGCCGCCGAGGTCGAGTCGGGGGACACGCTCGTCTACCGCAACGTCGACTTCAACACCTACGGCTTCCTCAACGCCACGGAGGACTTCCTCACCGAGCACCCCGACCTCGCCCAGGCCGTCGTCGACGCCTACGAGCAGGCGCGCGAGTGGGCTCTGCAGAACCCCGAGGAGACGGCGGCGCTGCTCGCGGAGGTCGCAGGCATCGACGTCGAGGTCGCCACCACCGTGATCCAGGAGCGCTCGAACCTCGACGTGAGCGGCATCCCCGGAGACGACCAGCTCGCGGTGCTCGAGAAGATCGCGCCCGTGCTCGCCGAGTCCGGCGACGTGCAGGGAGGCCAGGCGTCGGTCGACAAGGCGCTCTCGTCGATCGTGAACGACGCGTTCGCGAAGAAGGCGGTCGGGGACGAGTGACCGATCTCGACCAGCGGGTGATCGTCCCGGCGGACTCGCGGGACGCGCTCGACGTCGCGAAGGGCGAGCACCGGCGTCCGACCGGCGCGGGGCACGGGTGGAACCGCCCGGCCGTGCGGGTCATCGCCGGGCTCGTGCTCCCGCTGCTGATCCTCGGCGCCTGGCAGTACGTGACCGCGACCGGGATCGTGCCGCCCTACCGGCTGCCCGCACCCGCCTCGGTCGTGACGGCCGGTGTCGAACTCGCACAGCGCGGAGAACTGTGGACGCACATCGCGATCTCCGTGCAGCGCGTGCTGCTCGGCTTCGCGATCGGTTCGGTGATCGGTCTCGCGGTCGCCGGGATCGTCGGTCTCTCGCGCCTCGGCGACGTGCTGCTGAGTCCCACGCTCGCCGCGCTGCGGGCCGTGCCCTCGCTCGCCTGGGTGCCGCTGCTCATCCTGTGGATGCAGATCGGCGAGGAGTCGAAGGTCACCCTGATCGCGATCGGTGCCTTCTTCCCCGTGTACACCACCGTCGCCTCGGCCCTGCGACACGTCGACCCCCAGCTGGTCGAGGCCGGCCGCTCGTTCAGCCTGCGCGGATGGTCGCTGTTCCGAGTGGTGCAGCTGCCCGCCGTGATCCCCTCCGTCGTGTCCGGACTGCGGCTCGCCCTGGCTCAGGCGTGGCTGTTCCTCGTCGCCGCGGAGCTCATCGCGTCGTCGATGGGGCTCGGCTTCCTGCTGACCGACTCCCAGAACAGCGGACGCGTGGACCGGATCCTGCTATCGATCGTGCTGCTGGCCCTGCTCGGCACCCTCACCAACGGGGTGCTCGCGCTGGTCGAGAAGTACCTGCTGCGGCGATGGACGTGACCGCGACCGAGGCCCGGCTGCACGAGACGCGCGTCTACCCGCCGTCACCGCTGTTCCCGGACGCCAACGTGACCGCCGAGGCCTACGCCAGGGCGGCCGCCGACCCCACCGCGTTCTGGGAGGAAGCGGCGCGGCGGCTGGAGTGGTCTGCACCGTGGCACACCGCGCACGAGTGGGAGCCCCCGATCGACGGGCGCGTTCCCGCCGCGCGGTGGTTCGTCGGCGGACGGCTCAACGTGGCCGTGAACTGCCTCGACCGCCACGTCGCCGCGGGCCGCGGAGACCGGGTCGCGCTGCACTTCGAGGGCGAGCCGGGCGACCGGGAGTCGGTGACGTACGCCGAGCTGCTGCGCCGGGTGTCCCGCGCCGCGAACGCCCTCACGGCGCTCGGCATCGGCGCGGGCGACCGGGTCGTGATCTACCTGCCGGTGCTCGTGGAGACGGTGGTGGTCACCCTGGCGTGTGCGCGCATCGGCGCCGTCCACTCGCTCGTGTTCGGCGGGTTCTCGGCGGAGGCCGTGCGCTTCCGGCTCGAGGACACCGGTGCGAAGCTCCTCGTCACCAGCGACGGGCAGTTCCGGCGCGGTGCCGCGACCGAGGTCAAATCCACCGCCGACCGCGCGGCAGCGGGCCTTGACACCCTGGAGCACGTCCTCGTGCTGCGCCGCACGGGCCAGGACGTGCCGTGGACCGAGGGCAGAGACGTGTGGTGGCACGACGTGGTCGACACGGCCTCGCCGGTCCACGACGCGGAGGCGTTCGACGCGGAGCATCCGCTCTTCGTGATCTACACCTCCGGCACGACCGGGAAGCCCAAGGGGCTGGTGCACACGTCCGGCGGCTACCTGACGCACGCGAGCTGGGCGCACTGGGCGCATTTCGACGCGAAGCCGGACGACGTGCACTGGTGCACGGCCGACCTGGCCTGGGTCACCGCGCACACGTACGAGATCTACGGACCGCTGTCGAACGGTCTGACGCAGGTGATCTACGAGGGCACGCCGGACGCCCCGCATCGCGAGCGGCACCTCGAGATCATCGAACGGTACGGCGTCACGGTGTACTACACGGCCCCGACGCTCATCCGCACGTTCATGACCTGGTTTGGCGCGGACCTCCCCGCGGGTCACGACCTGTCCTCGCTGCGTCTGCTGGGCACGGTCGGCGAGGCCATCAACCCGGAGGCCTGGGTGTGGTTCCGCCGCGCCTTCGGCCGCGATGAGCTGCCTGTGATCGACACGTGGTGGCAGTCGGAGACGGGGGCCGCGATGATCGCGCCGCTGCCGGGGGTGACGGCGCTCAAGCCGGGTTCCGCCTCGGTCCCGCTGCCCGGCATCGACGTGGCCGTGGTGGACGAGCACGGCGACGAGGTCGCCGCCGGTCAGTCCGGCACACTGGTGGTCCGGCGCCCGTGGCCCGGCATGGCGCGGACGGTGTGGGGCAACCCGCAGCGCTATCGCGACGCGTACTGGTCGGCGTACGCCGGCCGGGGCGAGCACGGCGGCTACTACGTCGCGGGTGACGGAGCCACGAGGGATGCGGACGGGTACATCTGGATCCTCGGCCGGCTCGACGACGTCGTGAACGTGTCGGGTCACCGGCTCTCCACGATCGAGATCGAATCGGCCCTCGTGGCCCACGACACCGTCGGCGAGGCGGGCTCGGCCGGAGTGCCGGACGCCGTCACCGGACAGGCCGTCGTGGCGTACGTGACCCCGTCCGGCCGGGCGGAGGTCGAACCGGCCACGCTGCGCGAGCAGGTCGCACGGGCGATCGGCCCGGTCGCGAAGCCCCGACACATCGTCGTCGTGCCTGATCTGCCGAAGACCCGCTCCGGCAAGATCATGCGCCGACTGCTGGCAGAGTTGTGGGAGGCCGAGCACGACCGTCGAGCCGGTCGAGTGCCCCGCCCCCTCGGGGACACCACCTCGCTGCAGAACCCGTGGGCCGTCGACGACATCGCCGACGTGCTCTCCGCCGCCGAACTGAGGACATCATGACGGAAGAACATCGCTTCGGGTTCCGCACCAGGGCCCTGCACGCCGGCGGCACGCCGGACGCATCGACGGGCGCACGGGCGGTGCCGATCTACCAGACAACGTCGTTCGTGTTCGACGACGCGGCGGACGCCGGAAACCTGTTCGCTCTGCAGAAGTACGGCAACATCTACTCGCGCATCGGCAACCCCACGGTCGCCGCGCTCGAGGAGCGCCTGGCCTCGCTGGAGGGCGGCATCGGGGCCGTCGCGACCGCCTCGGGCATGAGCGCGGAGTTCCTCACCTTCGCGGCCCTCGTCGGGGCCGGGGACCACGTCGTCGCCGCGGCACAGCTCTACGGCGGCACGGTGACGCAGCTCGACGTGACCCTGCGCCGCTTCGGCGTCGAGACCACGTTCGTCGCCTCGACCGACCCTGTCGACTTCGCCGCGGCGATCCGTCCGGAGACGAAGGTCGTGTACGTCGAGATGATCGGCAACCCCTCCGGCGAGATCGCGGATATCGAGGGTCTCGCCGCGGTCGCCCATGCGGCGGGCGTCCCGCTCGTCGTGGACGCGACGCTCGCCACGCCCTACCTGGCGCGTCCGCTCGAGCACGGTGCGGACATCGTGATCCACTCGGTCACCAAGTTCCTCGGCGGCCACGGGACCACCCTCGGCGGTGTCGTGATCGAGAAGGGCACCTTCGACTGGGGCAACGGGAAGTTCCCGCAGATGACGGAGCCCGTCGCGTCGTACGGCGGCATCCGGTGGTGGGACAACTTCGGCGAGTACGGCTTCCTCACCAAGCTCCGCTCCGAGCAGCTGCGCGACATCGGGCCGGCGCTGAGCCCGCAGTCGGCGTTCACCCTGCTGCAGGGCATCGAGACGCTGCCGCAGCGCATCGATGCGCATCTGGCCAACGCCCGGGTCGTCGCGGACTGGCTGGCATCCGACCCGCGGGTCGCCTACGTCACGTGGGCGGGTCTGGAGGATCATCCGCATCACGAGCGTGCGGCGAAGTACCTCCCGCTCGGTCCCGGCTCCGTGTTCGCGTTCGGGGTGGCCGCGGACGACGGGCGTGCCGCGGGGGAGAAGCTGATCGAGAACCTGCAGCTCGCGTCGCACCTGGCGAACATCGGCGACGCCAGGACCCTGGTGATCCACCCGGCCTCGACCACGCACCGCCAGCTCACCGAGGAGCAGCTCGTGGACGCCGGGGTGCGTCCCGATCTGATCCGCATCTCGGTCGGGCTGGAAGACGCGGACGACATCCTCTGGGACCTGGATCAGGCCCTCACCATCGCGACGGGAGTCACCCGATGAGCGCCACGACCTCGACCGGCGACGCCTGCGCTCTTCCGGCGGCGCCCGCGGACGGGCAGAGCTGCGCCCTTCCCGCGGCCGCGCCCGCCCCTGGTCGCACGTGGACGGGGCCCACGCAGCAGGAGCGATTCGCGCTGCTCCGCAGGGCGAGGACCATCGCGATCGTCGGAGCGTCGAACAACCCGGCACGGGCGTCGTTCTTCGTCGCGACCTACCTGCTGTCCAGCACGGCCTACGACGTGTACCTGGTGAACCCGCGGGAGACCGAGATCCTCGGACAGCCCGTCTACGCCTCCCTCGCGGACCTTCCCGTGCGGCCGGACATCGTGGACGTGTTCCGTCGCCACGACGACCTGCCGGGCGTGGCGCAGGAGGCGATCGACGCGGGGGCCTCGACCCTGTGGCTCCAGCTCGGGTCGTGGAACGAGGAGGCCGCCACGATCGCCGAGGCCGCGGGGCTCGCGGTGGTGATGGACCGGTGCATCAAGATCGAGCACGCACGCTTCCACGGCGGACTGCATCTCGCGGGATTCGACACCGGCGTGATCAGCTCGCGACGGCAGTTGCTCGCGCGCTGAGGCCCGTGGTGGGGAACCTAGACTGACGTCATGCCCCTCATCGCCCTCACCGGTGGCATCGCCTCCGGGAAGTCGACCATCGCCCGTCGTCTCGCGGAGCACGGAGCGATCATCGTGGATGCGGACGCGATCGTGCGCGACGTGCAGGCGCCCGGGTCGCCGGTGCTGGAGCGGATCGCCGAGGTGTTCGGCCCGGAGGTCATCGCGGAGGACGGCTCCCTGGATCGGCCGGCGCTGGGCGCGCGGGTGTTCGGCGACCCGGAGCAGCTGGCGCAGCTGAACGCGATCGTGCACCCCGCCGTGCGCGACGAGTCGCAGCGCCGCTTCACGGACGCGCTCGCCGCCGATCCGCACGCGGTGGTGGTGTACGACGTGCCGTTGCTGGTGGAGGCGAGGGTCGACGACCCGTGGGACCTGATCGTGGTCGCGCATGCCCCGGCGGAGGAGCGTCTGCGTCGGCTGGTCGAGCTGCGGGGCATGGACGAGGCTGCCGCCCGCGAGCGCATCGGCGCGCAGGTGTCCGACGAGAAGCGTCTGGCGATCGCCGACGTGGTGATCGAGACCGGCGGCGCTCTCGCCGAGACGGTCGCGCAGGCCGACGCGCTGTGGGAGCGCCTCCGCACCGGCTGACCGACCGGACGTTCAGCATTTCTCCAGGTGCGCAGAACGTCGCCGATATTCTGGAAGGGCGTGGGGACGCACCAGGGGATGGTCTGCTGGGGGAGAGCTTTTTTCCGCGCGCTGGGGAGTGGAAGAAGTGACTCAGTCGAGCCATGGCATCTCGCGTCGGACTCTGATCAAGGGAGCGGCCTGGTCGGCCCCCGTCATCGCGGTGGCCGTCGCTGCGCCGCTGGCGGCAGCCAGCGCGACCGTCGTCCCGAACAGCACGGCGAACTACTACTGGGACGCGGAGGCGCAGGGCGCGTTCACCAGCCTGGTCGCGGCGAGCGGTGGCCTGCGCGCCACCTTCAGCACCCAGATCAGCTATCGGGCGAACCCCTGGATGAGTCCGCCCGCCGGTGGCTCGCTCGTCGTGGTCGTCACGTTCTCCTCTCCCGTCACGCTCGACCCCGCGTCGTCGTTCGGGGCCTGGGTGCCGCAGCCCGTCGGCGGCTCCACCGCCACGAGCTTCACCTTCATCAGGACGCCGTCGAGCTTCGGCGACGCGCTGAGCTTCAACGTGATCGGCTCGGCGCCCGGCGAACTGCGCTCGACCGCGACCATGACGCTCCTCAACGGCGGGAGTGCGACCGCGACCACCGAGCCCTCGGCGGAGACGGCGGTCCTGGTCGCCTGACCCGGCCCCGATGTCGGAGGGGCGGCTTACGCTGGAAGCATGCAGCCCACGCGCAGTGTCCGTCCCTTCGAGGTCATCAGCGAGTACGCCCCGGCCGGTGATCAGCCGCAGGCCATCGCCGACCTCGCCTCGCGCATCAACGCGGGCGAGACCGACATCGTCCTCCTCGGCGCCACGGGTACCGGCAAGTCCGCGACGACGGCGTGGCTGATCGAGCAGGTGCAGCGTCCCACGCTGGTGCTCGCGCACAACAAGACCCTCGCCGCCCAGCTCGCCAACGAGTTCCGCGAGCTCATGCCGAACAACGCGGTGGAGTACTTCGTCTCGTACTACGACTACTACCAGCCAGAGGCGTATGTGCCGCAGACGGACACCTTCATCGAGAAGGACTCGTCGATCAACGCCGAGGTCGAGCGGCTCCGACACTCCACCACCAACTCGCTGCTGAGCCGGCGCGACGTGGTCGTGGTGTCGACGGTGTCGTGCATCTACGGCCTCGGCGCGCCGGAGGAGTACCTGCGGGCCATGGTGGCGCTGCAGGTGGGGGAGCGGTACGACCGCGACGCGCTCATCCGGCAGTTCATCGCGATGCAGTACAACCGCAACGACGTCGACTTCTCGCGGGGCAACTTCCGGGTGCGCGGCGACACGATCGAGATCATCCCGGTCTACGAGGAGCACGCGATCCGCATCGAGCTGTTCGGCGACGAGATCGAGGCGCTGTACTCGCTGCACCCGCTCACCGGCGAGGTGATCGAGAAGCTCGACGCCGTGCCGATCTTCCCCGCGTCGCACTACGTCGCCGGAACCGACGTGATCCAGCGCTCCATCGGCACGATCGAGCACGAGCTGGAGGAGCGGCTGAAGGAGTTCGAGCGCCAGGGCAAGCTGCTCGAGGCGCAGCGTCTCCGCATGCGCACCACGTTCGACCTGGAGATGCTGCAGCAGCTCGGCTTCTGCTCGGGGATCGAGAACTACTCGCGGCACATGGACGGCCGCATGCCGGGCGAGCCCCCGCACACGCTGCTCGACTTCTTCCCCGACGATTTCCTGCTGGTGATCGACGAGTCGCACGTCACGGTGCCGCAGATCGGCGCGATGTACGAGGGCGATGCCTCCCGCAAGCGCACGCTGGTCGACCACGGCTTCCGGCTGCCCAGCGCGATGGACAACCGCCCGCTGCGGTGGGACGAGTTCAAGAACCGCATCGGGCAGACCGTGTACCTGTCGGCGACGCCGGGCAAGTACGAGATGGGCATCGCCGACGGCGTGGTGGAGCAGATCATCCGCCCGACGGGTCTGGTCGACCCGGAGATCATCGTGAAGCCGTCGAAGGGGCAGATCGACGACCTGCTCGAAGAGATCCGGCTGCGGGTCGAGCGCGATGAGCGCGTACTCGTCACGACGCTGACGAAGAAGATGGCCGAGGAGCTCACCGACTTCCTCGGTGAACACGGCGTGCGGGTCCGCTACCTGCACTCCGACGTCGACACGCTCCGCCGAGTGGAACTGCTCAGTGAGCTGCGCGCCGGCGTGTACGACGTGCTCGTGGGCATCAACCTGCTGCGTGAGGGCCTCGACCTGCCCGAGGTGTCGCTGGTGGCGATCCTCGACGCCGACAAGGAGGGCTTCCTCCGCTCCGGCACCTCGCTCATCCAGACGATCGGCCGCGCGGCGCGAAACGTCTCGGGTGAGGTGCACATGTACGCCGACAACATGACCGACTCCATGGCGAAGGCCATCGAGGAGACCGACCGCCGTCGCGAGAAGCAGATCGCGTACAACAAGGAGAACGGCATCGACCCGCAGCCCCTGCGCAAGCGGATCGCCGACATCACCGAGGTGCTCGCCCGCGAGGGCGCCGACACCGCCGACCTGATGTCGGGCCGTGGCCGGGCCTCGGGCAAGGGCAAATCGCCGACGCCGAACCTCCGGCGCACGGGCATCGCGGCCGAGGGGGCGCAGCAGCTCGAGGCGACGATCCAGGATCTGACCGATCAGATGCTCGCGGCGGCCGCCGAGCTGAAGTTCGAGCTCGCCGGGCGCCTGCGCGATGAGGTGCAAGACCTCAAGAAGGAGCTCCGCTCGATGGAGCGGGCCGGGCACGCCTGAGCGGAGTGGCGATGGATGACGCAGGGAACGACCTCGCCGATCGGATCCGGGCGCTGCTGAGCGCGGATGACGCGATCGAGGAGCGCCGGATGTTCGGAACCAAGGCGTTCCTGGACGGCGGGCGCATCCTGGTCGGCGCGCGCACGGGCGGTGTGCTCCTCGTCCGCGTGGACGACGAGAACGGGGCGGCGATGCTCACGGAAGCGGGGGTCTCCCGCGCGGTGATGGGCTCGCGCACCATGAGTTCCGGGTGGCTCGACGTCGCGCCGTCGGCGATCGAGGACGATGCCGCGCTGATGCTGTGGCTCGATGTCGCGCGCGAGTCGACGGGCGCCGCGGTCGAGGCGGCTTCCGACGAGGGCTAGGGGCAGTGCACCAGGGTCTTCGGACCCGATCGGTCGATCTCGTGCTGTGTCATCGGCGCCCCGCACAGCGGGCAGGCCCGCTCGGCGCGCTCGGCAGCGCTGGGAGGCGGCGTCTTCTCGTACGGTCCGACGGACGCGGGACCGGCGAGACGGACCAGGTTGGTGTTGACCCAGGTGTAGAGGCCCCCGGCCTCGCGGATGCGGGTGCGAAGCGGGGGCCGAGTGGAGTCGTTCGACATGTTCATTAGTGTACTAATGATTCGTGCAGATGTATAGTCGATCCGTGACCGCCTCCGACGACCTGCTCCGCCTCGAGAACCAGTTGTGCTTCGCGATCGTCACGGCCGCTCGCAACATCGTGGCGATCTACCGCCCGATCCTGGAGCCGCTGGGACTGACGCATCCGCAGTACCTGGTCATGCTCGCGCTGTGGGAAAGGGCGCCGCGCACCCTCAACGACCTTGCCGCAGACCTCGCGCTGGAGCCGGCGACGGCCTCGCCCCTCGTCAAGCGCCTGGAGACGGACGGCCTCGTGGCACGACAGCGCAGCGCCGAGGACGAGCGTCGGCTCGAGATCACGCTCACGGAGGCGGGCGTGGCGCTGCGTGCTCGCGCTGTCGACGTGCCCGTGCAGGTCATGCGCGCCGTCGGCATGAGCATCCAGGAGGTCGGTGCGCTCCGCGACGGACTCGGCGCTTTCGCCGGGCGCCGGCTCGACAGCGGCTCCACGGCAGCGCCGTCCGCCTGACCACGCCCGCGCCGCGCCCGACCCTAGGGTGGACTCATGTCGCGCACCGAGGCCCCCACTCGCGGAGCCCTGCGCGCGAGCGGTCGCGGAACACTCCGCCGGATCCTGCTCCTCGGCGGGGTGGTCGGTCTCTTCGCTCTGCTGATGCTCGCCGCGGCGCTTCAGGGGCAGCCGCAGTTCGCGCCGTCGTCGCCGCCCCCACCGGAACAGCAGCCGGACGCGGTCGTCGTCCCCGAGACGACGAGCTCGCCCCTCCCGGAGCTGGAGCCGCCGGAGGACTCGGTGCTGCAGAACATCCTCGGCGTCGTGTTCGGAGCGCTGCTCGCCGCCGTCGCGGTGCTGGTGCTCGTGGTCGTGGCACGGTGGGCCGTCCGCCGCCTCCGTGATCTGTGGCGCGATCGTCCCCTGCGGCGCACGGACGCGGTCGTCCCGGACGCCGCGTCCGGCGGGCCTGTGGTCGAGGCGGCGCCCGACGATGCGGTCATCCGCCGGGGAGTCGACGCAGCGCTCCGAACGATCGCGGAACGTCCGCGGGCCGCCGACGCCATCGTCTCCGCCTGGGTCGGACTGGAGGAGTCGGCGGCGGATGCCGGGGCCGGCCGCTCGGCGACGGAGACGCCGTCGGAGTTCACGGTGCGTATCGTCGGGCGCCGGGCGGGCATCCGCGACGACGTGATCACGCTGCTCGGTCTCTACGAGCAGGTGCGCTTCGGCGGCCGCGTCGCCGACGAGGCGGATCGCGCTGCCGCGGCCGCGAGTCTGCGCGGCATCAGGGAGGGGTGGCGATGAGGGCGCGGACCGTCGCGATCGCCGCGGGCTGTGTGCTGCTCGCGGTCGCCCTCGTGCTGGGGCTGCGCGCCGCAGGTGTCCCGCTGGCGTTCGCGGTGTCGTGGACGACGGTCGCCGCGGCGGTGTCCCTCGCGCTGCGCGGGGTCCTGGTCGACGATCCCGTCCTCTGGCCGCCCGAGCGTCCGCCGCGCGAGGCCAGGGGCTCCGAGGTGTCCCGGCTGGCCTGGGCGATCAACACGCGTTCGGGCGTTGCGGGGACTATCCTCGTGCGCCGCGTGCAGAACGTGCTCCGCCGGCGGCTCGCACACCGCGGCCTCGACCTCGACGATCCCGCCGACCACGCGGCCATCGACGCGCTGCTCGGCCAGGGCATCCGCGCGGGACTGTCCCGCCGCGAGGTGCGGCGCGACGACATCGAGAGAGCGTTGGACGCGCTCGAACGCATACCCACCGACACGGAGGAGGCAGCATGACCACGGACGAGACCACCGAGATCGCGACCACGGGTCGCCGTGTGCTGGAGGGGGTGCGCAGCGTCGTCGTCGGTATGGACGAGACGCTCACACTCGCCCTCGCGGCGATCCTGGCCGGGGGTCACGTGCTGTTCGAGGACGTGCCGGGGCTCGGCAAGACGCTGGCCGCGCGGAGCCTGGCCCAGGCGCTGGGACTCGAGTTCCGACGGCTGCAGTGCACGCCGGACATGCTGCCCGGCGACGTGACGGGCTCGTACGTGTACGCCCCGACCGAGGGGGACTTCGTCTTCCGGCCCGGGCCGATCTTCACGGGTCTGCTCCTCGCCGACGAGGTGAACCGCACCACGCCCAAGACGCAGTCCGCGATGCTCGAGGCGATGGCCGAGCGGCAGGTCACGGTGGAGGGGAACCGTTTCCCACTGCCGCAGCCCTTCCACGTGATCGCGACCTCCAACCCCATCGAGTACGAAGGGACCTACGCCCTGCCGGAGGCGCAGCTCGACCGGTTCATGGTGCGCCTCACCGTGGGCTACCCCGCCCCGGACGACGAGACGCGCATCATCGTCGACAGGGTGCGGCGGCAGACGCCCGACGTGCGCGTGCCCGCCGTGGTCGACACGGAGGGGCTTCTCGCGCTCCAGGCGGCGGTCGAGCGCATCAACGTCGATCGAGACGTGGTGCGCTACGCCGTGGACCTGACGAGGGCGACCCGCGAGGCGGCGAACGTGTCGGTGGGTGCCTCGCCTCGCGGATCCCAGGCGCTCGTGCTGCTCGCCAGGGGCGTCGCGGCACTCGAGGGGCGGTCGTACGTGCGGCCCGACGACGTCAAACGCGTCGCCGTCCCTGTGCTGGCGCATCGGCTGACACTCACTCCGCAGGCCTGGGCGCAGGGGGTGGATCCGGGTGGAGTCGTGGCGGCGGCGGTCGAACGCACCCCGGTGCCGCCGACCGTCGCGGCCGCGCGATGACCGACGAGACCGCGACGACGGCATCCGCGGGGGTGGCGTGGCATCGGACGCCCGTGATCGCGCTCGGCCTCGCCGGGGCGGCCGTGCTCGCGGGCCTCGGACTGGTGCTGTCGCGCCCCGACGTGATCGCGGTGGGTCTGCCGCTCGCCCTCGCGGCGGTGTGGGCGCTGCTGCGCCGTCCGCGCGACGGGGAGCTGCGGGTCGCCCTGCACGCTGCGCCCGACGCGGGGGAGGACGCCGTGGTGCGCGTCACCGCGGACGTCGACGTCGACGCCGAGCACGTGCAGCTCGCGGTCGAGGGGCGGGGGCGTCGCACCGCGCTCGCGGAGGTGCGGCCGGGCGCGGCGGTGCTGTCCGCTCGGACGCGGCTGTCGCACTCGGGGCCGGTCGAGCTGATGGGACTGATCGCCCGGGGCACCGCGATCGACGGCGCCTGGGTCTCCGACCGCGGACCGCGCACGGCGATCGGGTGGAACGCCGCACCGAAGACGAGGAGGATCGATCGGCTGCCGGTGGCTCCGCGCCTCGCGGGGCTGAACGGCTCGCACGAGGGGCGTCGCGCGGGTCAGGGCGGCGACTTCCACGACATCCACCCGTTCGTCCCCGGGGATGAGGTGCGGAGGGTGGATTGGCGCGCGACGGCTCGTGCCGCCCGACGCCCCGGCGACCTGCTGGTGCGGCGGGTGAACGCGCTGAGCGACTCCTCGGTGGTGATCGCGATGGACGCGGCGGAGGACCTCGGATCGGTGGTGGCCGCGTGGGGGACCGACGACCCGGACCGCACGGGTGTCACCTCGCTCGACCTCGCGCGCGAGGCGGCTCTTTCCGTGGCGACCGCCGCGGTCGGAGCCGGGGATCGGGTCGCGTTCCACGCGCTCTCGCCGGGCGGACGCAGCGTGCCGATCGGCGGGGGAGCCCGGCACCTCGCGCGGCTGCGCGCCGCCGTCGCCGCCACGGGTCCGAGTGCCGACTCGTCCTACCGGCGCTCGCCTGTCGTACCGACGGGCTCGATCGTGTTCGTGCTCTCGACCTTCGCCGACGGGGTGGCTGCGCGACTCGCGACGCAGTGGCGGGCCGCCGGTCACGCCGTCGTCGCGATCGATGTGCTGCCGCAGCTCGACGGCGCACGGCTCACCAGGGAGCAGCGCATCGCCCTGCGCACGCTGCTGGCCGAACGCGCCGACATCCTCGCCGAGCTCCGGCGCGCGGGGGTCGAGGTGGTGGCCTGGGCAGACGACGGCGTCGATGTGGCGTTGCGGGTGGCGGCGGTGCGCCAGCAGCGGAGCCGGAGGGTGGCGCGGTGACCGCTCGCACGCGAGGGTTCGACGTGGGCGCCTGGGTGCCCGGGGTGACGCTGCGCGTCCTGACCGTGGCTCTGGTGCTGCTCGGCGTGCTGGTGCTTCACCCCACGCCGTTCTGGCGGGGTGTGGCGGTGGTCGCGGCTCTCGTGGGGGCCGTGCTGCCGCGGTCGCTCGCAACATGGGTGGGGGCGGCCTGCCTGCCGTTCGGGCTGCTGCTGTCCGAGCCGGCGCCGGAACGGACGGCGGTCGCCCTCGTGCTCGTCCATGCGATCCACATCCTCGCCGCGCTCAGCCTCACGGTGCCCGCGGCCGCTCGCCTCACGCTGAGGTCGCTCCGGCCGACGGCGGTGCGGTTCGTCGTGATCCAGCTGGTGGCCCAGTCGATCGCGCTCGGCGTCTGGGCGGTGTCGCCGGGGCAGGTCGAGCGCGGTGCGGCCTGGCTCGCCCCGGCGGCGGCGTCACTCCTCCTGGTCGTCGTGGTCGTCGCATGGCTGGTCCTGCGGCGGGGGAACGGCCCCGTCCCGCGGGCCGTTGCTGCCCCGTCGACGGGAGGGGATCGCCTCTAGCGGAGCCGATGTCCGTGGCCCCTCGTAGACTTGTTCGGTGCCCATCGTCCCCGTTGCCTCCCCCGGAAAACTCAGTGTCCGCGGTGCCCGCGTCCACAACCTCCAGAACGTCGACATCGACATCCCGCGCGACTCCCTCGTCGTGTTCACCGGCCTGTCCGGGTCGGGGAAGTCGAGTCTGGCGTTCGACACGATCTTCGCCGAGGGGCAGCGCCGCTACGTCGAATCGCTGAGCGCCTATGCGCGGCAGTTCCTCGGCCAGGTGGATCGGCCGGACGTCGATTTCATCGAGGGCCTGAGCCCCGCGGTGTCGATCGACCAGAAGTCGACCAACCGCAACCCGCGGTCGACCGTGGGCACCATCACCGAGATCTACGACTACATGCGCCTGCTGTGGGCGCGTATCGGCGTGCCGCACTGTCCCGAGTGCGGCGAGAAGATCCAGCGTCAGACGGTGCAGCAGATCGCCGACCAGCTCATGGAGCTGCCCGAGCGCACCCGGTACCAGGTCGTCGCCCCCATCGTGTCGCAGAAGAAGGGCGAGTTCGTCGACCTCTTCCGCGAGCTCGGCGCCAAGGGCTACTCCCGCGCGATCGTCGACGGCGACCTCATCCAGCTGGCCGAGCCGCCCACGCTGAAGAAGAGCTACAAGCACGACATCGCGGTGGTCGTGGACCGCCTGGTGGCGTCGCCCGACATCCTGGGCCGGGTCACCGACTCGGTGGAGACGGCCCTGGGACTCGCGGGTGGCGTCGTGCAGATCAACTACGTCGACGGCGAGGGCGACGACGCCTGGCAGACCTTCTCCGAGAAGCTCGCCTGCCCGAACGGCCACGCCCTCACCCTCACCGAGATCGAGCCGCGCACGTTCTCCTTCAACGCACCGTTCGGCGCCTGCCCCGCGTGCTCCGGGCTGGGCACGCGCATGTCGGTGGACGTCGAGCTGATGCTCGGCGACGAAGATCTCTCGATCCGCGAGGGCGTCATCATCCCCTGGACCACGCAGGGCAAGGGTCTCTTCCAGTACTACGAGCGCCTGCTCGAGGGGCTGGCGCGCGACCTCGACTTCTCGCTCGACACGCCGTGGCGGGAGCTGCACTCCGACGTCAAGGAGGCCGTGCTCCGCGGCGAGAACTACAAGGTCACGGTCAAGTGGAAGAACCGCTACGGCCGGGAGATGCGGTACGCGTCCGGGTTCGAGGGCGTCGTGCCCTACATCGAGCGGCAGTACCTCCAGGCCGAGTCCGACACACAGCGCAACCGCTGGGGCGAGTACCTCCGTGAGGTGCCGTGCCCCGTGTGCAACGGCGACCGCCTCAAGCCCGAGGTGCTCGCGGTGCAGGTGCACGGCCACTCGATCGCCGAGGTGTCGCACCTGAGCCTCGCCGACGCGCGGGGCTTCATGGAGAAGCTGCACCTCACGGAGCGGGAGGCGAAGATCGCCGCCCAGGTGCTGCGCGAGATCCGCCTGCGCCTCGACTTCCTCCTCCAGGTGGGGCTGTCGTACCTCAACCTCAGCCGTTCGGCGGGGTCACTGTCCGGTGGCGAGGCGCAGCGCATCCGGCTCGCCACGCAGATCGGCTCCGGCCTGACGGGCGTGCTCTACGTGCTCGACGAGCCGTCGATCGGCCTGCACCAGCGCGACAACCGCCGGCTGATCGAGACCCTGCTCACGCTGCGCGACCTGGGTAACACGCTCATCGTGGTGGAGCACGACGAAGAGACCATCGAGGCGGCGGACTGGGTGGTCGACATCGGTCCCGGCGCCGGAGTGAACGGCGGCACCGTCGTGCACTCGGGGCCGTACAGCGCGCTCCTCGGCGACAGCGATTCGATGACCGGCGACTACCTGTCCGGGCGCCGGGCGATTCCGATGCCGTCGAAGCGTCGCAAGATCGACAAGAAGCGCATGCTGAGCGTGGTCGGCGCGCGGGCGAACAATCTGCGCAACGTCACGGCGGACTTCCCGCTGGGCGTGCTCACGGCCGTCACCGGCGTCAGCGGCTCGGGCAAGTCGTCCCTCGTGAACGACATCCTGTACCAGGTGCTCGCTTCGCGACTGAACGGTGCGCGGACCGTTCCGGGCAAGCACACCAGGGTGACCGGCCTCGACAACCTCGACAAGGTCGTGCACGTCGACCAGGCGCCGATCGGCCGCACCCCGCGCTCGAACCCGGCCACGTACACCGGCGTGTTCGACCGCATCCGCACCCTGTTCAGCGAGACGCCGGAGGCGAAGGTGCGGGGCTATCAGCCCGGTCGCTTCAGCTTCAACGTCAAGGGCGGCCGCTGCGAGGCGTGCTCGGGCGACGGCACCATCAAGATCGAGATGAACTTCCTGCCCGACGTCTACGTCGACTGCGAGGTCTGCCACGGCAAGCGGTACAACCGCGACACGCTCGCGGTGCACTACAAGGGCAAGAACATCGCCGAGGTGCTGGAGATGCCGATCGAGGAGGCCGCGGAGTTCTTCGAGCCGATCCAGGCGATCCACCGCTACATGAAGACGCTCGTCGACGTCGGGCTCGGCTACGTGCGGCTGGGGCAGTCGGCCACGACACTCTCGGGCGGCGAGGCGCAGCGCGTCAAGCTCGCCACGGAGCTCCAGCGTCGCAGCAACGGCCGCAGCATCTACGTGCTCGACGAGCCGACCACGGGTCTGCACTTCGAAGACGTCCGCAAGCTCCTCGAGGTGCTCAACGGCCTCGTCGACAAGGGCAACACCGTGATCGTGATCGAGCACAACCTCGATGTGATCAAGTCGGCGGACTGGGTGATCGACCTCGGACCGGAGGGCGGTTCGGGTGGCGGGCAGATCATCGCGACCGGTACGCCGGAGCAGATCGCCCGCGTCGAGGAGAGCCACACCGGGCAGTTCCTCGCCGAGATCCTGGGTGAGGGGCGCGCCGCGCGGAAGGCCAGCTGATGGCCGACGTGCTCCCGTACAAGCCGCGGACGGGCGAGATCCCGACCGACCCCGGCGTGTACCGGTTCCGCGACGCCGACGGACGGGTGCTCTACGTCGGCAAGGCGAAGAACCTGCGCCAGCGGCTGTCGAACTACTTCGCCCCGCTGCGCACGCTGCACGAGCGCACCCGGCGCATGGTCACGACCGCTGCGTCGGTGGAGTGGACGGTCGTTCCCACCGACGTCGACTCGCTGCAGCTCGAGTACATGTGGATCAAGGAGTTCGATCCGCCGTTCAACGTGCGCTACCGCGACGACAAGTCGTACCCCTTCATGGCGGTCACCCTCGCCGATGAGGCGCCCCGCGTGATCGTCACCCGGAACAGGAAGATCCCCGGGGCGCGGTACTTCGGTCCGTATCCCAAGGTGTGGGCGGTGCACGAGACCATCGACCTGATGATCAGGGCCTTCCCGATCCGCACCTGCAGCGATGCGAGCTACAAGAGGGCGATGCAGACCGGTCGCCCGTGCTTCCCCGGGCAGATCGGCAAGTGCGGCGGGCCGTGCTCGATGACGGTGTCCATCGAGGAGCACCGGGCGATGGTCGACGACTTCATCGCGTTCATGGCGGGCGGAGACGAGCGCTTCACCCGCGAGCTCACGAAGCGCATGCTCGCCGCGTCCGCCGCGATGGACTACGAAGCCGCCGCGAAGTACCGGGACAAGCTGTCCGCGATCGAGGCCGTGCTCGGCAAGAGCGCCCTGGTGCTGCCGGCCGATGAGGACGCCGACCTGTTCGGCATCGCGGAAGACGAGCTCGCCGCCGCCGTGCAGCACTTCGTGATCCGCGGCGGCCGCGTGCGCGGTGTCCGTGCTCTCACGATCGAGAAGGAGATCGACATCACGGGCGCCGAGCTCGTCGACCAGGTGCTCCAGCAGGCGTACGGCGACGCGCAGGATGTTCCGCGACGGATCCTCGTCCCGACGCTCCCCGACGACGCGACCGAGCTGGAGCAGTGGCTGCGCGAACGCCGTGGCAAGAAGGTCGAGATCGCGGTCGCACATCGGGGTCAGCGTGCCGACCTGATGCGCACCGCGACGCTGAACGCGCAGCAGGCGCTGATCCGGCACAAGACCCGCCGGACGAGCGACTACGTGGCGCGCACCCAGGCGCTGACCGATCTTCAGGAGGCGCTGGGCATGGAGGAGGCGCCGCTGCGCATCGAGTGCTTCGACATCTCGCACCTCGGCGGCACCAACGTGGTCGCCTCGATGGTCGTGTTCGAGGACGGCCTTCCGCGCAAGGACCAGTACCGGTCGTTCAACATCGCCGAGACGACAGACGACACCGACTCGATGTACCAGGTTCTGCGCCGCAGGCTCGCATACCTGGATCGGCCGGAGGAGGAGCAGGAGGTCCTCGACCCGACCACCGACGAGGTCGTGGGGGAGGACCTGGGCGAGGCGACCGCACGGCGCAAGCCGCGGTTCGCGTATCCACCGCAGCTGCTCCTCGTCGACGGAGGGAAGCCGCAGGTGGAGGCCGCCGCGCGCGCCCTCCACGACGCGGGGCACACCGAGATCGCCGTGTGCGGCATCGCCAAGCGTCTTGAAGAGGTGTGGCTGCCGGGAGACGACTTCCCCGTGATCCTGCCCCGCACCAGCGAGGCCCTCTACCTTCTCCAGCGACTGCGAGACGAAGCCCACCGCTTCGCGATCACGCACCAGCGCAAGAGGCGCAAGAAAGACATCGGCAGCGTGCTCGCCGAGGTTCCGGGGCTCGGCGCCTCTCGCATCAAGGTGCTGCTCAAGCACTTCGGCTCGGTCACGGCCCTCCGCGCCGCCGACCCGTCGCAGATCCAGGAGGTACAGGGGATCGGTCCGGTGCTCGCTCAGACCATCCATTCGCACCTGTCCACTCGCTAGGCTGGGAGACCGAGGGGGAGAAGGAGCAGGGAGCGATGACTGACGGGGAGAAGGGCGAGTTCCTCATCGTCACTGGGATGTCCGGCGCAGGCCGGACGACGGCGGCGAACGCACTGGAGGATCTCGGCTGGTATGTCGTCGACAACCTGCCTCCGCAGATCCTCCGGCCGCTGCTCGACCTGACCGGCATGGGTGGCGATTCGCTGCCCAAGGTCGCCGCCGTGGTCGACGTGCGCGGCCGCAACCTCTTCGACGATTTCCCGGGTGTCGCCCGACTGCTGCGCACGCGCGGCGAGATCCGGGTGCTGTTCCTCGACGCCTCCGACGACGTCCTGGTGCGTCGCTTCGAGTCGGTGCGCCGCCCGCACCCCCTGCAGGGCGATGGCACTCTGCTCGACGGCATCCGCACGGAGCGGACGCGTCTGGCCCCCATCCGCGAGGCCGCCGACCTGGTGATCGACACCTCGGCGCTGAACATCCACCAGCTCGCGACGCAGGTCTCCGACATCTTCTCGGAGGAGGGGGAGGCGCGGCATCGGGTGACGCTGCTCAGCTTCGGCTTCAAGTACGGGCTGCCCACCGACGTCGACCTGGTCGCCGACATGCGCTTCCTCCCGAATCCGTACTGGAACGAGGAGCTGCGCGGCCTCACCGGGCAGGATGAGACGGTCCGTGAGTACGTGCTGTCCCGCGAGGGTGCGACCGACTTCCTCGATTCCTATGCGAAGGCGCTCGTGCCGGTGCTCGAGGGGTATCAGCGGGAGAACAAGAGCCACTCGACGATCGCGATCGGATGCACGGGCGGCAAGCACCGCTCGGTCGCGATGTCCGAGGAGCTGGCCCGCAGGATCGCCGCGATTCCGGGGGTCGCCGTGAACGTGCGGCACCGCGACCTCGGCAGGGAATAGCCCCCCGGGCGAGTAAGCTGGAGGTTTGCGTCGCGATCCGGCGCGTGAACGTGAAGGAGTGTCGTGGCACTAACCACCGACGTCAAGGCTGAGCTCGTCAGCATCCGCAATGCACCCCCGACGGTGCGCGTGGCGGAGGTGACAGCCATCCTCCGATTCGCCGGTGGACTGCACTCCATCGCGGGCCGTGTGGCCGTGGAGGCCGAGGTCGACGCAGAGACCCTCGCCCGCCGCGTCGCCAGGGATCTCGCCGAGATCTACGGCGTGCGCCCGGAGATCGCGCAGGTGCAGTCGAGCACCGCGAACGACGGCGCCCGCTGGGCCGTGCGCGTGATCGCGCAGGGGGAGACCCTCGCCCGCCAGACCGGCCTGCTCGACCCGCGTCGCCGTCCGGTCCGCGGCCTGCCGAACCGTCTCACCACGGGCTCGCGCGCCGAGATCGCCGGTCTGTGGCGTGGGGCCTTCCTGGCCGCTGGATCGCTCAGCGAGCCCGGCCGCTCGGCGATGCTCGAGGTCGCCTGCCCGTCGTCCGAGGCGGCGATGGCGCTCGTGGGCGCCGCACACCGTCTGGGCGTCGCCGCGAAGGCGCGCGAGGTCCGCGGCATGCCCCGCGTCGTGGTGCGCGAGGGCGAGGCGATCCGTACGATCCTCAGCGAGATGGGCGCTCACCGTACCGCGCTGGCGTGGGAGGAGCTGCGTCAGCGTCGCGAGGTGCGCGCGGGCGTGAACCGCCTGGTCAACTTCGACGACGCGAACCTGCGGCGTTCCGCGCAGGCGGCGGTGGCCGCGTGCGCCCGTGTGGAGCGCGCGCTGGAGATCCTCGCCGACGAGGTTCCCGATCACCTGCGGGTCGCCGGCGAGCTGCGCCTCGCGCACCGGGACGCCAGCCTCGACGAGCTCGGCCACCACGCCGACCCGCCCCTCACCAAGGACGCGGTCGCCGGTCGCATCCGTCGTCTTCTCGCCATGGCAGACAAGCGCGCCCAGCAGGAGGGCATCCCCGGCACGGAGGCCGCTGTCCCCGCCGGGCTCGACGTCTGATCCACCCGCCTCTGCTCCGACGGCCCGTCGCCCTACCCGGGGTGGCGGGCCGTCGTCAACGGGAGGAAGGATCCGGTCCGACCCGGTGTTGTCCTCACTAGGATGAGAGACGTCCGCTCCACGCCGCACATCGGTGGCGCGGAGGATCGGCAAGCGCCGCGGGCGCGGCGCGGATTGGATGAAAGCGATATGGCGACCTACACCCTCCCCGACCTCCCGTACGACTTCGCAGCCCTCGAGCCGCACATCAGCGGCAAGATCATGGAGCTGCATCACGACAAGCACCACGCGACCTACGTCGCCGGCGCGAACACCGCGCTCGAGCAGCTGGCCGAGGCCCGCGAGAGCGGCAACCTGGCGAACGTGAACAAGCTCGAGAAGGACCTCGCGTTCAACCTCGGCGGTCACGTCAACCACTCGATCTTCTGGACCAACCTGTCGCCCAACGGCGGCGGTCAGCCGGAGGGCGAGCTGAAGGCCGCCATCGACGAGTACTTCGGCTCGTTCGAGAAGTTCCAGGCGCACTTCACGGCTGCCGCGACCGGCATCCAGGGGTCCGGCTGGGCCGTCCTCAGCTGGGACTCGATCGGTTCGCGCCTGATCATCCAGCAGCTGTTCGACCAGCAGTCGAACACGGCGCAGGGCACGATCCCGCTGTTCCAGCTCGACATGTGGGAGCACGCGTTCTACCTCGACTACCTGAACGTGAAGGCCGACTACGTCAAGGCCGCATGGAACATCGCGAACTGGGAGAACGTCGCCCAGCGCCTCGAGGTCGCCCGCAAGCAGACGAACGGCCTGCTGGTACTGTCGTAACCGGGTCGCGTCCCGGCGGGCCCACGGCTCGTCGGGGCGCCATCTCAGCCAAAAAACCCGCGCATGGCGCCCGCTTCGACAGCGGTCTCCGGCGCATGAGAAACAGGGAGACCTGAGTGTCTGTCAAGATCGGTATCAACGGCTTCGGCCGCATCGGACGCAACTACTTCCGCGCGGCGCTCGCGCAGGGAGCAGACCTTGAGATCGTCGCGGTCAACGACCTCACCGACAACAAGACCCTGGCGCACCTCCTGAAGTACGACTCGGTCGGCGGCGTCCTCGACGCGCAGATCAGCTACGACGAGGACAGCATCACCGTCGACGGCAAGGAGATCAAGGCGTTCGCTGAGCGCGACCCCGCCAACCTTCCGTGGGGCGAGCTGGGCGTCGACATCGTCATCGAGTCGACCGGTTTCTTCACCAACGCCGACGCGGCACGCAAGCACATCGAGGCCGGCGCGAAGAAGGTCCTCATCTCGGCTCCCGCCACGGGCGACGACCGCACCATCGTGATGGGCGTCAACGAGGAGACGTACAACCCGGAGACGGACCACATCATCTCCAATGCCTCGTGCACCACGAACTGCCTCGCGCCGCTGGCGAAGGTCTTCAACGACGCCTTCGGCATCGACCGCGGCTTCATGATGACCGCGCACGCCTACACGGCCGACCAGAACCTGCAGGACGGCCCGCACAAGGACCTGCGTCGTGCACGCGCCGCCGCGATCAACATCACTCCGGCGTCGACCGGCGCGGCCAAGGCGATCGGTCTCGTGCTGCCCGAGCTGAACGGCAAGCTCAGCGGCTCGTCGTACCGCGTTCCGGTCCCCACGGGCTCGATCGTCGACCTCACGCTGATCACCGACCGCGAGAACCTCACGGTCGAGGAGGTCAACGAGGCCTACAAGAAGGCTGCCGCCGACGGTCGTCTCGCGGGCTACCTGCAGTACAACGAGGACCAGATCGTGTCGAGCGACATCGTGCACAACCCGCACTCGTCGATCTTCGACGCCACGCTCACCAACGTCAGCGGCAACCTGATCAAGGTCTCGAGCTGGTACGACAACGAGTGGGGCTACTCCAACCGTCTGGTCGACCTGACCGAGTACGTGGCCGAGCGCCTCTAAGCTCAGACACATGACTCTGCGCACCCTGGACTCCCTGGGGTCGCTCGAGGGCAAGCGCGTCATCGTCCGTTGTGATCTCAATGTCCCCCTGCGGGACGGGGTCATCACGGACGATGGCCGCGTTCGGGCCTCGTTGCCGACCCTGAACACGCTGATCAACGCGGGCGCCCGCGTGATCGTCTGCTCGCACCTCGGCCGCCCCGACGGTGCCCCCGACCCGCAGTACAGCCTGGAGCCCGTGGCTCAGCGTCTGTCCGAGCTCCTCGGCGCTCCCGTCGCGTTCGCGCGCGACACCGTCGGGGAATCCGCGAAGGACGCGGTCGCCTCCCTGGAAGACGGCGGGGTCGTGGTGATCGAGAACCTCCGGTTCAACCCGGGGGAGACGTCGAAGGACGAGGCGGAGCGCGAGGCGTTCGCCGGTCAGCTCGCCGAGCTGGGAGACGTGCTGGTCTCGGACGGCTTCGGCGTGGTGCACCGCAAGCAGGCGAGCGTGTACGAGCTCGCGAAGCGTCTGCCCTCGGCGGCGGGCCTGCTGATCGCGGCTGAGCTCGACGTGCTCGACCGCCTCACCGAGAACCCGGAGCGGCCGTACGCGGTCGTGCTCGGCGGCTCCAAGGTGAGCGACAAGCTCGGCGTGATCTCGCACCTGCTGCCGCGCGTCGACCGCATCCTGGTCGGCGGCGGCATGCTGTTCACCTTCCTCAAGGCGCAGGGCCACCCGGTGGCGTCGAGCCTTCTCGAGGAGGATCAGCTCGACACGGTGCGCGGCTACATCGCGGAGGCGCAGGAGCGCGGCGTCGAACTGGTGCTCCCGACCGATGTGGTCGTGGCGGCGTCCTTTTCGGCGGACGCGGCGCACGAGGTGGCAGCCGCGGACGCGATCGAGGAGACCGCGTTCGGAGCGTCGGGCATCGGCCTGGACATCGGTCCGGAGACGGCGGCCCGTTTCGCCGAGGTGATCCGCGGATCAAAGACGGTGTTCTGGAACGGGCCGATGGGCGTGTTCGAGTTCCCGGCTTTCGCGGCGGGCACCAAGGCCGTGGCGCAGGCGTTGACCGAGGTCGACGGCCTCAGCGTGGTCGGCGGCGGCGACTCGGCGGCTGCCGTGCGCCAGCTCGGCTTCGCCGACGACCGCTTCGGTCACATCTCGACCGGAGGCGGAGCGAGCCTCGAGTTCCTCGAGGGCAAGAAACTACCTGGGCTGGAGGTCCTCGGATGGGCGTGAGCTCCCGTACCCCGCTGATCGCGGGCAACTGGAAGATGAACCTCGACCACCTGCAGGCGGTCGCGTTCGTGCAGAAGCTGCACTGGACGTTGAAGGATGCGAAGCACGAGGACGGCTCGGTGGAGGTCGCGGTGTTCCCGCCCTTCACCGACATCCGCAGCGTGCAGACGCTGATCGACGCCGACAAGATCCCGTTCGCCTTCGGTGCGCAGGATGTGTCAGCGCACGACTCGGGCGCGTACACCGGCGAGATCTCCGGCGCGTTCCTGTCGAAGCTCGACGCGACCTACGTCATCATCGGTCACTCCGAGCGTCGCGAGTACCACGACGAGACCGACGAGGTCGTCGCCGCCAAGGTGAAGGCCTCGCTGAAGCACGGCCTGGTGCCGGTGATCTGCGTGGGCGAGACCGCGGAGGACCTGGAGAAGTTCGGGGCGAGCGCGGTTCCGGCCGGTCAGCTGGAGGCGGCGCTGCAGGGCGTCTCGCCGTCGGCGGACATCGTCGTCGCATACGAGCCCGTGTGGGCGATCGGTTCCGGTCAGGCCGCGACCCCGCAGCAGGCGCAGGACGTGTGCGCCGCGCTGCGCGGGGTGATCGCGAAGGTCCTGGGCGACGAGGCGGCGGCGCGTACGCGCATCCTCTACGGCGGCTCGGTGAAGGCGGCGAACATCGCCAGCTTCATGCGGGAGCCCGATGTGGACGGCGCCCTGGTCGGCGGGGCGAGCCTCGTCGTCGACGAGTTCGCCGCGATCATCCGTTTCGAGAAGCACGTCGGCGTGTGAGTGCGGCGGGGCTGCGGCCCCGCTGCACCGTATACTTGACCGTTACGGGGGCGCTCCGGCCCCAGCGAAAGGCTCTTTCTCGTGGCAATTCTCGAGTTCGTCCTGCAGGTCGTGCTGGGTATCACCAGCGTGCTGCTGACTCTCCTCATCCTCCTGCACAAGGGTCGCGGTGGCGGCCTGTCCGACATGTTCGGCGGAGGCATGACCACCGCGGTGGGTTCCTCCGGTCTCGCGGAGCGGAACCTCAACCGCTTCACCGTCGTCCTGGCGCTCACGTGGTTCGTCGCCATCGTCGCGCTGGGCCTCATCACGAAGTTCGAGGTGATCTGATGGCTACCGGTGGAAACGCGATCCGCGGTACCCGGGTGGGCTCCGGCCCGATGGGCGAGCAGGACCACGGCTACCACGCCGACCGCATCGCTGTCACGTACTGGGACGGCCTCGGCAATGAGACGGTCCGCTACTTCGCGGCCGGTCTGCCCGAGGAGGAGATCCCCGAGATCATCGACCACCCGCAGTCGGGCCTTCCCGCGGGGCGCGACAAGGAGAACCCTCCCGCCGTCGCCAAGACGGAGCCCTACAAGACGCACCTCGCGTATGTGAAGGAGCGTCGCACCGACGAGGAGGCCGTACAGCTCCTCGAAGACGCGCTGACGCAGCTGCGTGAGCGCCGGGGGCAGTGACCTCCCGCTGAGTCGGACAGACGCCGAGTCGAACTGAGAACCGCCACGGATCATCCGTGGCGGTTCTCTGTTTCCGTCAGCGGCAGCCGGCGGCCGCGTCGATGTAGTTCTGCGGCGGGTAGCCGTAGGCCCAGACGCCGTTCGCGTCGTCGGTGAAGCCCATGCTGATCGCCCAGGCCGTCGCCCACTTCTCGATGCTGTCCTGGGTGGAGGAGTCGTACATGCCCTGGCACTTGACGCTGATGGCGTGTCCCACCTCGTGCGCGACGAGCGCCTTGCTCCGATCGGCGGGCCACTGCTGGGCGACCGAGTCCGACAGCTGGATGACGGCGCGACCCGGCTCGTCCCACCACCACGTGGTGTAGCCGCCCATGCTGCCGTTGGCGCCCGCGCCGTTGACGGTCGCGGCCCAGTCGAACTCCAGGAGCACTCCGGGGGCCAGCGACCGGGCGAACGCCTCGATCTCGAGGCGTGCGCCGCGGAGGGGGCCGTCCTTCTCGCTCAACTCCGCCGCCTCGGTGGCGACGACCTGGGCCGCCGCATCCTGCAGCGCGACGTAGGCCGCGACCGCGGTGTCGTCGATGGTCGTCACGGCGGTGACGTCGGCCGCGGCGTCGCGCAGGGCGATCACGGCATCGTTGCGAGCCGACACGTGCGCCGCCTCGAACGCGGTCGCCGCCTGCCCTGCCGTCGCGAGCACGGCCAGTCCGCTCTCGGCCACGGCGTCCCGTCCGCGCGAGGCGTCCGCCGACGCCCGCTCGAGGTTCGCGTCGAGCTCATCGAGCGCCCGCTCGTCGTCCTCCAACTGGGCGGTGGTGCCGAAGAGCTCCCAGAACCAGGCCGGTTTGTCGCGTGCGGGCGGTCGATCGGCCGCCACGGCGTCCTCCACGGCCGCTCCGATCCCCTCGCCGTCCGCGACCGCGGCGGTGAGGGCCGACCAGGATTCCTCCGGCACCGGGAGAGTCGGACTGCCGGTGTCGAGGATCACGTGACCGGCGTCCGTGGACTCCAGCAGAGCGGCGTACCGGTGATCGACCTCCGAACGCTGAGCGTCCACGGCGCGCGCGGCTGTTTCGACGCGCGCCGATGCGTCATCGAAACCGAGCGCTGCCGACACCTGGGTGATCGCGAGGGCCGCGACCACGGCGACCGCGCCGATCACGCCGGCGACGACGGGGCCCCGCGGCCGGCGTCGGCGGCGG
>NZ_SSDQ01000041.1:0-57056 GCF_004794315.1 Microbacterium sp. PF5
CCGCTCGACCGCGAGCGGCTGGTCGACGCGGTGTGGCGGGCCACGTGGCCGCACGACCGCCTCGTGTTCGGGTCGTCCCGGCTCGTGCGCGTGGCCGACGAGGTCCTGGCGGGCAAGAAGGTCCCGGTGCACGCCAACCGCGGGCTCGCGGGCATCGACGGCACGATCGCCACCGCCACCGGTATCGCGGTCGCGAGTCAGGCCGCCGGCGCCCCCGGGATCACGCGGGTGCTGCTGGGTGATCTCGCGTTCCTGCACGACGTCGGGGCGCTGCTGCTGCCGCCCGGAGAGCAGGAGCCGCGGCTGCAGGTGATCGTCGGCAACGACGGCGGCGGCACGATCTTCGACGGGCTCGAGGTGGCGTCGTCGGCGCCGTCCGCGCATCTCGACCGGGTCTTCTACACCCCGCATGGCGTGCGCCTGGAGCATCTCGCGCTGGCGTACGGGTGGGAGTATCAGCGCGTCACGACCCGGACGGCGCTGGATCAGGCCCTCACGTCCCCGCACGGCGGACGTCAGATCATCGAGGTGCCGCTGGCGCGGTGACTGGCAGGATGTGCGTATGAACGCGCACACCTGGACTCAGAACCTGCGGGTGGGGCCCGGCTTCCGCCTCGCCGATGTCGATCCGGACGCCACGCCGGGGTACGACCACGGCAAGTCGCGCGGGAGGGAGGACCTCGCCGCCGGGCTGGAGCGGTTGAACGACCTGCAGGAGCGTCTGTTCGCGCAGAGTCGGGTCGGCACGGCGCAGGACGCGGTGCTTCTGGTGCTGCAGGCGATGGACTCGGCGGGCAAGGGCGGCATCGTCCGGCACGTGGTCGGCGGTGTGGATCCGCAGGGCGTCGCGCTCGCCGCGTTCAAGGCCCCGACCGAGGAGGAGCGGCGGCACGACTTCCTGTGGCGCGTCGAGAAGCGCCTCCCGGAGCCCGGCTTCATCGGGGTGTTCGACCGTTCGCACTACGAGGACGTGCTGATCGGGCGGGTGCGGCAGCTCGCCGATGCCGCGGAGATCGAGCGCCGCTACGACGCGATCACCGCGTTCGAGGAGCGGGTCGCGGCCTCCGGCGTCCGCATCGTCAAGGTGATGCTGCACATCTCGCCCGAGGAGCAGAAGGCGCGACTCATGGAGCGGCTGGAGCGTCCGGACAAGCACTGGAAGTACAACCCGGGCGACGTGGACGAGCGGATGCTGTGGCCGCAGTACATGCAGGCCTACCAGACGGTGTTCGACCGCACCTCGACCGACGCGGCGCCGTGGTACGTGGTGTCGGCGAACGCCAAGTGGTACGCGCGGCTCGCGGTGCAGGAGCTGCTGCTCGCGGCGCTGCAGGACATCGACCCGCAGTGGCCCGTCGCCGACTTCGACGTGGAGGCGGAGAAGAGGCGGCTGGCCGCGAGCTGACCGGGGCTGTGGTCGTCAGGCCAGGGCGTCGACCAGGGGGCGGAACTTCACGCGGGTCTCCAGCAGTTCGCTCTCGGGATCGGATCCCGCCACGATCCCGGCGCCGGCGTAGGCGGTCACCGCGATCGCGCCTCCGGTCGCCGTGAACTGCGCGCACCGGAGCGCGATGGCCCACTCGCCGTTGCCGTCCGCGTCGACCCAGCCGACCGGTCCGGCGTAGCGCCCGCGGTCGAAGGGTTCCAGGTCGCGGATGGCGGAGACCGCCGCGGCCGTGGGCGTTCCGGCGACCGCCGCGGTCGGATGCAGCGCGCGCACGAGGTCGAGGGCCGATCTCCCCTCCTCGAGCTCGCCCTCCACATCGGTCGCGAGGTGGAACAGGTTCGGCAGCTTCAGGAGGAACGGCTGCTCGCTCGCGGCCAGCGCCCTGGTGTGCGGGCGGAGCTCCGTGAGCACGCTCTGCACCGCGTACTGGTGCTCGTCGAGATCCTTGACGCTGGAGGCCAGGTGCGTCGACGCGGCCGTGTCGGCGTCGGCGTCGGCACCGCGGCCGATGGTGCCGGCGAGCACGCGCGCGGTGACGGTGCGGTCCTGCACGGTCACGAGGGTCTCCGGGCTCGCGCCGATGAGCCCGTCCACCGCGAACGCCCAGGTGTCGGGGTAGCCGGTCGCGAGGGCTCGCACGAGGCGCCGTAGATCGGACCCGGCGGGGACGGTGCCGCGCAGGTCGCGCGCGAGCACGACCTTGCTGAGCTCCCCGTCGGCGATGCGCTCGAGCGCGGCGCGGACCGCGTCCTGGTAGCCCTGCGGGCTCTGCGCGCCGGGGCCGACCGTACCGGCCCAGTGCGGACCGTACGGGCGGGTCTCGAGCGCTGTGGGTCGCGCGGTGTCCTCGGCCAGGCGGATCCGCGTCTCCCAGAACCGGTCGCCGTGGCGGCCGAGCACGCGGGAGGGGATCGTGAGCACGCTGTCGGCGGTGGACGACGGATCGAACGTGAAGGCGCCGAACGCCACGAGCCCGGTGCCCGGCAGCCCCAGGGGGTCGGTCACGTCGGCCTGGGCGGACAGCCCCCGCCAGAACGTCGCGAGGGCTTCGAGACGCGTCTGCCCCGGTTCGGCGGTCGGACGGATCTCGGCGAACGGCTCGCCGACCGCGACGATCCCGTCTCCACGGCGGAGCCAGGCGAGGGGGCGTGCGGGGTCGGCGTAGGCGAGGAGGTCTTCGACCGGGTCGATCTGTCGGGTCTCCACGACCAGGTGGGTGTGATGCACGTGTCCAGCCTAGGCCGCGGCACGGGCGGCGATCCCGCGTCGTAGGGTGGGCGGATGAGCGACGCGCGCCCCGCACCCGGCACCGAGATGGTCTTCCAGTGGCGCAAGTGGGACGGGTCGCCGCACTGGCGGCACGAGTGCGTCTACCTGGGTGCCGATCACTGGGGCGACTGGGTCGGTCAGCCCGCCGGCTGGCACAGCGTCCGCCCGGGGGCGGAGTTCCACGCCGCGACGCCCAATGTGACGCTGGTCCCGCCGAGTCGCGACTTCGCCCTGACCGTGAACCGGCGGCACCCGCGCGGCCTGCGCATCTACATCGACCTGGGGTGGGAGGTGCAGTGGTCGGACGACCCACTGCGTGCCGTCGGGATCGACATGGACCTCGACGTCGTGCGCGTGGAGGGGGAGCGCGGCACCTGGGTCGACGACCGCGACGAGTGGGCCGAGCACAGCGTCGTGTACGGGTATCCGGCCGACGTCATGACCCACCTGGAGGCGCTCGCGCTCGACCTGGAGGGGCGGGTGCGGGCGAGGGTCGCGCCGTTCGACGATGCCACCGCCGACGTCTGGCTCGACCGGCTGGAGGCGCTTGATCTCGCGCCTAGACTGAACGCGTGACCTCGAACGACAAGAACCGCGCCGACCTCGGCAAGGACCCCGCCCGCGTGAGCGGCATGTTCGACCAGGTCGCGGCGGGCTACGACCGCACGAACACGGCCATGACCTTCGGCAACGACGCCCTGTGGCGCGCCGCCACCACCCGGGCCGTGGCGCCGAAGCCGGGGGAGCGCATCCTCGACCTCGGGGCGGGCACGGCGTCGTCCTCGGCGTCCCTGGCCCGCAGCGGCGCGCAGGTCGTCGCGGCCGACTTCTCGCCGGGCATGCTCGCGGAGGGCCGACGTCGGCACGGAGCGATGCGCAACCTGTCCTTCGTGCAGGCCGATGCCACCGCCCTCCCGTTCGAAGACGGGGAGTTCGACGCGGTCACCATGTCGTACGCGCTGCGCAACGTGAACGATCCGAAGAAGGCCCTGCGCGAGCTCTACCGCGTGACCAAGCCCGGCGGACGCCTGGTGATCAACGAGTTCTCGACGCCGCCGGGCAAGCTGTTCCGCGGGGCGTACCGCTTCTACAACGCCCAGGTGCTCCCGCGGGTGGCCCGGGTGGCCGGGACGAACGGCGATGCGTACGACTATCTGAACGAGTCGATCCGCGAGTGGCCGGACCAGAAGCGGCTGTCCGCGTGGATCCGCGATGCCGGGTGGCAGGACGTCGCGTACCGCAACCTCTCGTTCGGCATCGTCGCCCTGCACCGCGCGCGCAAGCCCGCGTGAGCACGGCGCGAACCGCGGCATCCGACGCGGGTAGGCTGGGAGCGTGACTTCGAGCCCCCACCCCCCGGGTTCGCGACTGGCGAGCCGTCTCGGCTTCAGCGATCGCGTGTTCATCGGCCCCGCCGGACGCCGGGTGGCCCGCACGATCGAGGACGGGCTCGAGCTCGTGGAGACCGGGCTCGCCGATGACGTCCGCGTGGCCGATCCGCTGGCCGACGCTGCGAGCCGCTATCTGTACGAGGCCGGCGGCAAGCGCATCCGGCCCGTGCTCACGCTGCTCGCCGCGCAGCTGGGTGACGGCAACACCCCCGAGGTGATCGACGTCGCGAAGGCGCTGGAGATCACCCACCTCGGATCGCTGTATCACGACGACGTCATGGACGGCGCCGACCGCCGCCGCGGGGTGCCCGCTGCCCATGCGGTCTGGGGCAACAACATCGCCATCCTCACCGGCGACATCCTGTTCTCCCGGGCCAGCCAGCTCATGTCGCGGCTCGGCGAGCGGGCGATCCGTCTCCAGGCCGACACGTTCGAGCGCCTCGTCCTCGGACAGATGCACGAGACGCTCGGTCCGCAGCCCGATGACGACCCGATCGCGTTCTACATCCAGGTGCTGGCCGACAAGACCGGTTCGCTCATCGCCGCGGCGACGCAGGGGGGCGTGATCTTCTCGAACGCGCCGACCGAGTACGAGGAGCCGCTGCGGGTGTACGGCGAGAAGATCGGCGTCGCGTTCCAGCTGCTCGACGACGTGATCGACCTGTCGGCCAAGCCGGAGGAGACCGGCAAGGTGCCGGGCACCGACCTGCGCGCCGGCGTGCCGACCATGCCCTACCTGCTGCTCAAGGCGCAGAAGGATGCGACGGCCGAAGACCTGGCGGCCCGCATCGACGACGGCGTCGCGCTCATCGCGGACGGAGCCGACCCCGCGATCCTCGACGGCCCCCTGGACGAGCTGCGCGACCACCCGGTCACGCAGAAGACCCTCGAACTCGCGCATGCGTGGACCCAGGAGGCGATCGACGCCCTCCGGCCGTTGCCGCGCGGCACCGTGCGCGAGGCATTGACCCGATTCGCCGAGACCCTCGCCGAGCGCTCGAGCTGACGCGACCCGCGGCTTCGCGCCGCGTGACGGCGGCGACGGCATACGAAAGGACCTCCATGACCAAGCTCCGACTGGCCATCGTCGGCGCCGGCCCCGCCGGTATCTACGCCGCGGACATCCTGCTGAAGGCCGAGCGCAAGTTCGACGTCTCGATCGACCTGTTCGAGCAGCTGCCGGCCCCCTACGGGTTGGTGCGGTACGGGGTCGCCCCGGACCACCCGCGCATCAAGGGCATCATCACGGCCCTCCGCGATGTGCTCGACCGCGGCGACATCCGCCTGTTCGGCAACGTGCGCTTCGGCGAGGACATCACGCTGGACGACCTCAAGCGGCACTATCACGCGGTGATCTTCGCGACGGGCGCGATCCGCGACACCTCCCTCGACATCCCCGGCATCGATGCGGTCGGATCGTACGGCGCCGCCGACTACGTGAGCTGGTTCGACGGCCACCCCGACGTGCCGCGCGAGTGGCCTCTCGACGCGGAGTCGGTCGCGGTGCTCGGCAACGGCAACGTGGCGCTCGACGTGTCGCGCATGCTGGCCAAGCACGCGGAGGACCTGCTGGTGACCGAGGTCCCGGAGAACGTGTACGAGGGGCTGAAGGCGAGCGCTGTCACCGACGTGCACGTGTTCGGTCGCCGCGGTCCGGCCCAGGTCAAGTTCACCCCGTTGGAGCTGCGCGAGCTCGGGGAGCTGCGCGACGTCGACATGGTCGTGTACGACGAGGACTTCGACTACGACGAGGCGGCGCGCGACGCGATCGCCAGCAACAAGCAGGTCATGGTGATCGACCGCATCCTGCAGTCGTGGCGCAAGCGCGACTCCGTCAACAACGCGGGGGGAACGGCCTCGCGCCGCCTGCACCTGCACTTCTGGGCGAAGCCGGTCGAGGTGCGCAAAGACGACCAGGGCCGCGTCGCCGCCCTGGTGTACGAGCGCACGAAGCCCGACGGGCAGGGTGGCGCGATCGGCACGGGCGAGCTCCGTGAGGTCCCGGTGCAGGCGCTGTACCGCGCGATCGGCTACTTCGGCTCCCCGCTCCCCGGTGTTCCGTTCGACAAGAAGCACGGCGTGATCCCGAACCGCGAGGGCCAGGTGCTGGCGAAGGACTCCAACGAGCGCGTGCCCGGCGTCTATGCGACGGGATGGATCAAGCGCGGACCTGTCGGGCTCATCGGGCACACGAAGTCCGACGCCATGGAGACCGTGCGGCACGTCATCAACGACCAGGGCTCCTGGTGGCACCCGGAGGATCCGTCGGAGGAGGCCATCCCGGCGCTGCTGGCCGAACGCGGCGTCGCGTGGACCGACCTCGACGGGTGGCACCGCCTCGACGAGCACGAGATCGCGTTGGGCGCCCCGCACGAGCGCGCCCGCGTGAAGGTCGTGCCGCGCGAGGAGATGGTGCGGGTGTCGCGGGGCGAGTGACCCGCCCGGATCGCCGCAGCGCGCCCGGGCCGGAGGAGCACTCCGCTCTAGGCTGAGGGCATGCGACACCGCCCCCTCCTGGCCCTCGCGGCCGTGACCGTGCTGCTGCTCTCCGGATGCGCGCCGGAGCCTGAGCCCACCGAGACGTCGACGCCGTCGGCCTCGGCATCGCCCACGCCGACGTCGGATCCGATCGTCGCCCCGACGCCGGCGTTCGATGTGAGCTGCACCGACGTGGCCGCCGAGATGACCGCCGCCACCGGTGAACCGGCCGGCGAGGTCGCGGAGGTGCTGGGGGTGTGGTCGGCGCCGAGCTGGTATCCGGGACCCGCACAGCACATGTTCCAGCGGGCGGGCGGCATCGCGTGCTCGTCCGGTACGAGCGAGCGCAATTGGGAGGTCTCGGTCGCACCGGGCGCGACGGCCCTGATCGAGGGCGCGGAGTCGCGCGGTGGCTACGCGGGTGAGGAGGCGCGCTGCGAGGTCGGCGGGTACTGCTTCTTCCAGGTCGTGGAGGGCGAGGTGCTGGTGTCCGGGGCGGTCGTGGATCCGGCGCTCGGCCCGGACGATGCGCCGGCGATCAAGGAGGGACTGCGTCGCATCGGCGCGGCCGCCGCGGCGTCGCTGCGTGAGGTCGTGGTGCCGGAGAGCGCGATCGCGGGCGTGGAGTGCTCGCGGTTCCTCACCGACGTCGAGTTCGGTGAGCAGCTCGGCACCGAGGTGCACGTGATCGACGGCTTCGGCGGGTGGTCCATCCCGGCCGAGGTGTACCAGACGGTCAACGGTTCCCGCATCTGCTACTACGCTTCAGGCGACGACGAATACAGCGCGCAGGGCTACCTGATGCTGACGACACTGCCCGGAGGGGCGTGGGCGTTCGAGCAGATCGAGGGCGAGAAGCCGGTGGAGGTCGCGGGCGCGGATGCCGCGCTCACGGGTGTGGACGAGCAGGGCCGCACGGTGCTCGACGTCCGCGTCGGGACGGATTGGCTGCGGCTGATCACCTTCCAGGGATCGGGCATCAGCGACCTCGCGCCGCTCGCGTCGACCATCGTGGAGAACTTCGGTGTCGGTCGCCCGGGCGGTCAGTAGCCCCGTGGGCTAGCCTGGCGGCGACGGGGGGAGACGCATGGCCGAGTGGATCCCGGATGTGCTGGGCGAGGAGTTCGAACAGCTGACGCTCGACCTCGGCGTCGATGACCAGGGACCCGTGGTCGCCACACTGGTGCGTGCGCTGCCCGCGCCGTCCGGCTGGTGGGATCGTGCCAGGGGGCGTCGGCGCCCGCTCGAGGGCGTGGACGTGCTCTACATCCACGGCTGGTCGGACTACTTCTTCCAGAAGCGGCTGGCGCGCTTCTGGACGGCTCGCGGGGCGCGCTTCTTCGCGCTGGACCTGCGCAAGTACGGACGCAGTCTGCGCGAGGGCCAGACCCCGGGGTACATCAGCGATCTGGCGACCTATGACGAGGACATCGCCGCCGCACTGACGGCGATGGGCCGAGGTGAGGGGGGAGAGGAGTCCGCACGGCGGCTGGTCCTCCTCGGTCACTCGACCGGCGGGCTCACGTTGAGCCTGTGGGCGTCCCGGCACCCGCACACCGCGGACGCCCTCATCCTGAACAGCCCGTGGTTGGAGTTCCAGTTCGCCCCCGTCCGCGCGGCGATCGCGCCGATGGTCGAGTTCCAGGCGCGGATCCGGCCGCTGGACGCGGCGCCCCAGGTCGACCTCGGCTACTACACCAGGGCCCAGCAGGAGGTGGCCGACCCCGACGACCCGATGGACGTGAACCTCGCCTGGCGTCCGGTGCAGACCATGGCCGTGTACGCCGGCTGGTTGAACGCGATCCTGTCGGGCCATCGGACGGTGGCGGCCGGGCTGTCGATCGAGGCACCGGTGTGCGTGCTGCTGTCGGCGCGTTTCGTCCCGCCGACGCGATGGTCGGACGACCTCACGTCGGCGGATTCGGTGCTCGTGGTCGATGACATCGCCCGTGCAGCGCTCCGGCTGGGCTCGACGGTGACCGTCGAGCGCATCGACGGAGCGCTGCACGACGTGTTCCTGTCGCGACACGCGGCCCGTGAGGACGCGTATCGACGCCTGGACCGCTGGGTGGTCGGCTGGAGGGCCGCTCAGACGTAGTACATCGCACGGGCCAGGCGTTCCGCCTCGTCCCCGTTGCCCCGCGTGACGGCGATCTCGAAGTCGTCGTACACCTGTCGCATGCGCTCACGGTCTCCGCGAGGGACCACCCACGCGCGCAGGTTACGGGCGAGGGCGACGTCGACGTCGGTGATCAGCATGCGGTGCTGGTGGTTGCCGCTGTGCTCCGCGAGATACGCGAACACGGCCCACCGCGCACTCGAGGTCGATGCCCCGTCGCGCAGCGTGCGGCGCACCTCTTCCATCAGGCGGACGACCCGCTGGCGCTCCGCCGGGCTGAGCCGTGGCACGGCCATCCGGGCGGCGATGCCCGCCTGGTACCCGGCGAACTCGAGCGACTGCGTCACGACGGCCGCCGTCACCGCGGTCACCTCGGTGTACCGACTCGGGTACATCGTCACGAGCCCGAGTCTCTCGAGTCGCTGCAGCGCCTCTCGGACCGGGGTCCGGGAGACGTGGAGCTCATCGGCCACGTCGACGTCGCGGATGCGCTCGCCCTCCCCCAGTTCGCCCTCGACGATGAGTCTTCCGATGTGGTGGAAGACCTCGTCGGCGAGGAGTTGCTTGCTTTCTCCGATGGTCTTCGTCTCGACGTGCCCCATGGACCAGCCCCCAGTTTCACTTCTTGTCACGGTTCCGCGGTCCCCCCGTGTGGCGGTGGGGCCGGCGACGCCGTGCCGATCTTTCTCACCTGCGGATCCGATGTTCGTGGGGGCGGGCAGCGGGCCGGTGAGCTGTTTCTTTCTTCCTTCACCGTGGTGCGGGCACTTCGGATCCGGTGACGCGAGCCCGCGGTGCCTGCACCCTCGTCCCCACGAGAGCACCTGCGAATCCCGGGCACCTCGTTCCGCGCGGGCGGCGTGCAACGAGGGCGTCCATGGCTCCGACGGATCGGGGCCGCTTCCAGTCTTGGTCAAGCACACCGATATCTCGATATGCGTTGACCGGGGAAAGTCGGAGCGCACGCGAAAGGGGACCCGGCGACGCCGGATCCCCTCTGTGCCGCGCGACCTAGCGGTAGTTGACGAACTGCAGGTCGATGTCGAGGTCGGAGCCCTTCAGGAGAGCGATCACGGCCTGGAGGTCGTCGCGGCTCTTCGACTGCACGCGCAGCTCGTCGCCCTGGATCTGGCTCTTCACGCCCTTGGGCCCCTCGTCGCGGATGATCTTGCCGATCTTCTTCGCGTTCTCCGACGAGATCCCGTCCTTGAGGCTCGAGACGATGCGGAACTCCTTGCCGCTCGCGAACGGCTCGCCCGAGTCCAGGCTCTTCAGGGAGATGCCCCGCTTGATGAGCTTCGACTGGAACACGTCGAGCACGGCCTTCGCGCGCTCCTCCGAGCTCGCCGTGATGAGGATCTGCTCCCCGCTCCACGCGATGGATGCCCCGGTGCCCTTGAAGTCGTAGCGCTGCTCGACCTCTTTCCGTGCCTGGTTCAGGGCGTTCTCGGCCTCCTGATGATCCACTTTCGAGACGATGTCAAAGGAACTGTCAGCCATACAGGCAGTGTATCGAGCAGCCCTCGTGACGACAGGCGTGGAAGCGTTTTCAGTCGGGTGCCGCCCCGCGTGCCCCATCACAGGTTGATATCGACGCTGCTCTCGATTGCGATCCCGCTCCTGATCGATGCATACTGTAAGCGCTTGCAGTCCTTGCAGGTTGAACAGCATTGAGAGAGGCACACACCAATGAAGGTGAACAAGAGGGGCGTGCTCGCCGCGGGCGCGATCGCCATCGTTTCGACTCTGACGCTCGCCGGCTGCTCCGCGGGGACCAGCGGCGGATCCTCCTCCGGCGGCGACGACAGCGGCTCGCTCACGGTCTGGGTCGACGCCGAACGTGTCGACGCCCTCCAGGGTGCGGCCGACGCCTATCAGGACAAGACCGGCGTCAAGGTCGAGCTGGTCGGCAAGTCCGTCGACGACATGAAGGACGACTTCATCCAGCAGGTGCCGACGGGCAAGGGCCCCGACATCGTGATGGGCGCCCACGACTGGCTCGGCGAGCTGTCGACCAATGGCGTCGTCGCCCCGATCGAGCTCGGTGACAGCTCCGAGGACTACCTCCCGGTGGCCCTCCAGGCTGCGACCTACGACGGAACGGTCTACATGCTGCCGTACGCGGTCGAGAACATCGCCGTCCTGCGCAACGCCGACCTCGTGCCCCAGCCGGCCACCAGCTTTGACGACATGGTCTCGAAGGGGAAGTTCGTCGTCGAGCAGGGCACCGAGGGCAACCCGTACCACCTGTACCCGTTCCAGACCGCGTTCGGCGCCCCCGTCTTCGGCACCGACGACAGCGGCAGCTACGACCCGAGCGACCTGCAGCTCGGCAGCGAGGGTGGCTTCGCCTTCGCCGACTGGCTGGGCGCTCAGGGTGCGGCCGGCACGCTCAACACCGACGTGGACGGCGAGATCGCGAAGCAGCAGTTCCTCGACGGCACGGCCGCGTTCTGGCTGACCGGCCCGTGGAACGTGGGTGCGGCCACCGACGCCGGCATCAACGTCGCGATCGACCCGATCCCGAGCCCCACCGGCCAGACCGCCTCCCCGTTCGCGGGCGTGAAGGGCTTCTTCGTGAGCGCCGAGTCGAAGAACAAGGTCGCGGCGAACGACTTCCTCGTCAACTACATCGGCACCGAGGACGTGCAGCTCGAGCTGTTCAAGGCGGGCAACGTGCTGCCCGCCCTCACCGCTGCGGCCGACTCCGCGGCGTCCGACCCGATCATCGCCGGATTCCAGGCCGTGGGTGCCGACGCCGTCCCGATGCCGGCCATCCCCGCGATGGGCGCAGTGTGGCAGTACTGGGGTGTGGCCGAGGCCGCCATCATCAACGGTGCGGACCCGAAGGCGACGTGGCAGAAGCTCGTCGACGACGTGACCGCCGCGATCAAGTAACCGCCGCAACGGCACAGACCCTGCCGGAGCGGGCCGCACCGCCCGCTCCGGCAGGATCATGACGAGGACGACATGACAGACACCGACGAGCGCATCGCGCCTCTGACCAAACGACAGCGCCAAGCCGCCGCCATCGCCGAAGCGGCGTCCCGACCGATCGGCTGGATGCTGCTGAAGATCCTGCTGCTGGCCATCGTCGACGCGATTGCGGTCTATGCGGCCTTCGTGCTCTTCGCGCACCGGGAGTGGCTGATCCTCGCGATCGTCGTCCTGGTGACGATCCTCGTCAACTACATCTACTTCTCGCGCCGGCGCGTCCCGGCGAAATACCTGACCCCCGGCATCATCTTCCTCGTCCTCTTCCAGGTGTTCACGCTGCTCTACACCGGGTACATCGGGTTCACGAACTACGGCACCGGCCACAACGGCACCAAGGAGCAGGCGATCTCCTCGCTCCTCGCCTCCGCGCAGGAGCGCGTCGAGGACTCGCCGACCTACCCCGTGACCGTGGTCGAGCAGTTCGGCACCTACGGCTTCCTGGTGACCGACCCCGAGACGGGCGATGCGCTGCTCGGCACGGCCGACGAGCCGCTGCACGAGGTCGACGCCGACTTCCAGGGCGGGCAGGCGGTCGCGGTCGACGGGTGGACCACCCTTCCGCTCGCGACGGTGTTCACGCTGTCCGACCAGCTGGATCAGCTCTCGGTGCCGTTCAGCGACGACCCGAACGATGGGAGCCTCCGCGCGCCGGACGGGCAGAAGGGCTACCTGTACGTCTCGACGCTCGCGTACGACGCGACGGCCGACACCATCACCGACACGGACACGGGCACGGTGTACCGCGACACGGGGGAGGGTGCGTTCACCGCCGAGAACGGCGATCAGCTCCTTCCCGGCTGGCAGACGACGGTCGGCTTCGACAACTTCGTACGCGCGGTGACGGACTCCTCGATCCGGGGTCCGCTCATCTCGGTCACCGTGTGGACGTTCGTCTTCGCCCTGGTCTCGGTGGCCTCCACGTTCTTCCTCGGGCTGCTACTGGCGCTCGTGTTCAACAACACGCGGATGCGGTTCCGCAACGGCTACCGCATCATCCTGATCCTGCCGTACGCGTTCCCCGCGTTCCTCTCGGCGCTGGTGTGGGCCGGCATGATGAACGAGAGTTTCGGCTTCATCAACCAGGTGCTGTTCGGCGGTGCCGCGATCCCGTGGCTCACCGATCCCGTGCTGGCGAAGGTGTCGGTGCTCCTGGTGAACCTGTGGCTCGGGTTCCCGTACATGTTCCTGGTGTGCATGGGCGCGCTGCAGGGCATCCCGGAGGACGTGAACGAGGCGGCCGTCATGGACGGGGCGAACGCCTGGCAGATCTTCCGGCGCATCAAGCTCCCCCTGCTGCTGGTGACGGTGGCCCCGCTGCTGATCTCGTCGTTCGCGTTCAACTTCAACAACTTCAACCTGATCTACATGCTGACCAAGGGGGGTCCCCGGTTCAGCGACGTGTCGATCCCGGTCGGCCACACCGACATCCTCATCTCGATGGTCTACAAGGTCGCCTTCACCGGACAGACCCGCGACTACGGACTCGCCTCGGCGTTCACGATCCTGATCTTCATCGTCGTCGCGACCATCTCGATCATCAGCTTCCGCAAGACCAAGGCCCTCGAGGAGCTGAACTGACATGAGCACGACCAGCCCCACCGCCGCCCGTCCGGCTCCGCGCCGCCGCTCGTTCCGCGCCTGGTTCGCCGACACCGGTTGGCGGCACCTCGTCGCGATCGTCGTGAGTGCGTTCGCCCTCTTCCCGCTGCTCTACGTGGTCTCGGCCTCGCTCAACCCGAAGGGCACCCTGACCGGTTCGAACCAGCTGTTCTCCGCCATCGGCATCGACAGCTACGTGCGCATCCTGAGCGACCCGCAGAACCCGTACGGCACCTGGTTCCTGAACACCCTGCTCATCGCGGTGGTCACCGGCGCCGTGACGGTGTTCATCGGAGCCTGCGCCGCGTATGCCTTCTCGCGCATGCGTTTCGCCGGTCGCCGGGTCGGTCTCGTCACGATCGTCGTCGTGCAGATGTTCCCGCAGCTCCTCGCGGTCGTCGCGATCTTCCTGCTCATGTCGACCATCGGCGACTGGTTCCCGGCGATCGGGTTGAACACCCATACCGGGCTGATCCTGGTCTACCTCGGTGGAGCGCTCGGGGTGAACACGTATCTGATGTACGGCTTCTTCAACACGATCCCCAAGGAGATCGACGAGGCGGCGCGCATCGACGGTGCGGGTCACGCACGCATCTTCTTCACGATCATCCTGCGCCTCGTCGCGCCCATCCTGGCCGTGGTCGGGCTGCTGTCATTCATCGGCACGGTCAACGAGTACGTCATCGCGAGCGTCATGCTCGTCGACGTCGATCAGCAGACACTCGTGGTCGGGCTCACCAAGCTCGTCGCGAACCCGCGCTACGCGGACTGGTCGGCCTTCAGCGCCGGTGCGGTCATGGCCGCGATCCCGGTGATGATCCTGTTCCTGTTCCTGCAGAAGTACATCGTGGGCGGCCTCACCGCCGGTGCCACGAAGGGCTGAGCCGTCCGGTCGCCCGTCACCTCGGCGTTGCACCCCGGCGGTCGACGGGGCGCGACGTACCCTGGCGACATGGCACGGGTGGGTGGTCGCAGCATCGGGATGAGCTGGGTGGCCGGGGTGATCTGCACCGTGATCATCGGCGGCCTGCTCTGGCTGTCGTTGCCGATGATGCCGGTGCTCGCGCAGTTCTTCGGCGACGCTCTGCGTTCCGCCCTGCCCTGATCCGCGGTTCCCCCCTCCGCAGGCACCGACCCGGCGACACGTCGGCACGCCTCCGTGAGCGCCAGGACGGGCGGCGGTACCCTCGCAGAGCACACATCGATGAGAGGCGCACCCCCATGAGTGATCCCGAGGCTCGTCAGCCCGAGAAGCCGCGCGACGTCGACGACGTCGTCGGCAGCGCGAACGCCGGTCTCGATGCTGCCGCCGCAGCCCGAGCGGACGTTCCCGGCTCCGACGCGGAGGCCGAGGCGGAGCGCACGCCCGCCGACGCGAACCCGGAGCGCCAGGACCCGCCGGTCGACCCCGATCTCGCCGCGTTCGAGGCCGCCGAGCGCGACCACCCCGGCACCTTCAGCTCGACCGCTCCCGCCGCGGGCGCGGTACCCGTCGCCGACCGTGCGGCCGCCGCCGAGCAGCGAGCGGATTCCGACCGGCTCGCCGACGACCGCGGTGCCGAGCGTCTTCCCGCCGACCGGCTCGCGGGCGACCGTCCGGATGACCGCGTCGCGGACGATCGTCGCGACGCCGATGCGACCGCGGCCTTCCCGACTCCCGGGGCGGCCTCCTGGTCGCCACGTCACGAGGAGTCGTCCATGGCGGACACGGCATACGCCCCGCACTCCGACGACGCCGACACACGCATCGTCCCGTCGGAGCCGTACGTCGGGACAGCCGGCGCCGCCGCAGCTCAGCCTCAGCCGATCTTCGTTCAGGCTCCGGAGCCGCCGCGCGACCGCGGAAACCGCGGAACGGCCGGGGCGATCGGCCTCCTGGCGACGGTCGCCTTCGCCATCCTCTACCTCGGCACCGCGGTCGGCCTGCGCGCCATCGCCGGAGACGTCACGGGCGAGAACATCGGCGAGGCCTTCCTCGCGCCGCTGCTCACGTGGGGCTACTGGACGCCCGTCGTCGTGTTCTTCCTCGGCTTCTGGCTCCTCGGTGCGATCATCAACCGCGGCCGCTGGGGCCTCTGGGTGGTGTTCGGCATCATCGTCGGGCTCATCGCGTACGCGGGACACATCCTGGGACAGCTGTTCGAGGCGCCGTTCTGGAAGCTCACCGCTTCGCAGGGCCTGGAGCTCGCGGGGGAGCAGCTGCTCGCCCCGCTCGCCATCGCTGCATTCGTGTTCGCCAGGGAGCTGACCATCTGGTTCGGTGCCTGGGTGGCCCGCAGCGGCGCCCGCAAGACGGAGCTGAACGCCGAGGCGCAGCGCGAGTACGAGCGCACCCTCGAAGCCGGCCCGACGCTGGCGAGGTAGTCACGCACGCCACCACGCCGAACCCCCGCGGGCCCGAGTCCGCGGGGGTTTCGCCTGTCCTCGCGGTGGTGCTCGCCTCCATCGGGTTCTTCGCGCTGTCGGTGTTCGGGCTGGGCGCGCTGAGCGTGGCGACGGATCGGGACATCATCGCGGTGGAGGGCCTCGGCCAGGTGCCGGGTGCGGTGGGCATGATCCTGGCGGTGGTCGCGTTCGCTCTGTCGCTCGGCGCGACGCTGCGGCGCCGGCGTCCGTCGTTCGGCTCCGCGCTGGTGATCGCACTCCTCACCGCGCTGGTCCATCTCGCGACGCTGTGGATTGCGGTGCTGGCTGCCGCAGAGAGCCTCATCATCGCGACGGCCGTCGCGGGAGACCTCGTCCGGGGCGGCGCTAGCGCGGTGGTCCTGGTGGCGGCGGCGATCGCGGGCTGGAGTGGTATCGCCCTCCGTCGGACCCGCAGCGAACGTCCGCGATGGCCCTGGGAGCACGACGAGGGGGAGTGACCCCCCGCAAATCCGCGCGGGGAGCGGTGACGCGCCGTACGCTGGTGTCGTGGAGCGCTCACTGGAGACGCAGGTGGACCAAGCCGTCGAGGCGTGGTTGCGCTGGGTGCCGCGCTGGGAGCCGGCCACCCACCGCGGCCGGGTCGCGCCGTGCCGTCGCTGTCTCGGTTCGCCCATCCTCGCCGCGGCCGGGATCGCGGGCGACACACCCCACGGCGTGCAGCACGGGCTGTCGACGCGCATCAAGACGATCGTCGACCACGCGGTCGCGGACTACACGGCCCGCAACCTTCCGATGCTCCAGCGCGAGCTCGACAGCCAAGCGGCCAGGAACAGAGCACGCAGCTACCGCCCGACCGAGGACCTGGCTCCCGAGTTCGAGGGCCTGCCGCTCGACCCGGAGCCGGTTCCCGGCGCACCGTTCCTGTTCACGATCGCCGGTCTCGCCGACGACTCCGCGGCGGAGCTCCCGCCGCTGCCGCCCCTGTCGGAGGAGGCGAAGATCGCGCTACGGCAGGAAGTGGCCCTCGCCGACGAGTACGCGAACCTCATCGGCCGCGAGATCTGCGGCCTGCTGCTGCGCCACCGCGTCTCCATTCAGGCGGCGGTGTCCCAGCACGTCGAACCGCAGATCGAAGCCATGCTCGCCGAACTCACGGAGTCGCTCGACTCCCCGTTCGGCCCCGACGTGAGCTGAGGCGGCGCCGGTCGCCCTCATTTGACCGCGTTGGTTACGCGGCATTACACTTGATCAGGTGTGTGCACGTCCTGACGTGCGCGCTGGGCGTCGGCCCCATGCCGGTCCGCCCCCACGGCATACCCACCACACCAAAAGCTCGCCGGTTCCGGCGTGCCGGTGGGTCATGATGTGAAACCCATCACGCTGTCACCGTGCAGCACTATGAGGAGAGAACGTGCCAACCATTCAGCAGTTGGTTCGCAAGGGTCGCTCGCCCAAGGTCTCGAAGACCAAGGCGCCGGCGCTCAAGTCGAACCCGCAGCAGGCCGGGGTCTGCACCCGCGTCTACACCACCACCCCGAAGAAGCCGAACTCGGCGATGCGCAAGGTCGCCCGTGTGAAGCTCCGCAACGGGACCGAGGTCACCGCGTACATCCCCGGTGAGGGCCACAACCTGCAGGAGCACTCGCTGGTGCTCGTCCGCGGCGGTCGCGTGAAGGACCTCCCCGGTGTGCGTTACAAGATCGTCCGTGGCGCCCTGGACACCCAGGCCGTCAAGAACCGTAAGCAGGCTCGTTCCCGCTACGGCGCGAAGAAGGGTTGAGTTAGATGCCTCGTAAGGGTCCCGCCCCGAAGCGCCCCGTCGTCAACGACCCGGTCTACGGCGCACCGATCGTCACCTCGCTGGTGAACAAGATCCTCGTCGACGGCAAGAAGTCGCTGGCCGAGTCGATCGTCTACGGCGCCCTCCGCGGCGTCGAGGCGAAGAACGGTCAGGACGCCGTCGCCACGCTCAAGAAGGCGCTCGACAACGTGCGCCCCACGCTCGAGGTCCGCAGCCGCCGCGTCGGTGGCTCGACCTACCAGGTTCCGGTCGAGGTCAAGCCGCACCGCGCGAACACCCTCGCGCTGCGCTGGCTCGTGAGCTACGCGAAGGGTCGTCGTGAGAAGACGATGACCGAGCGTCTCCAGAACGAGATCCTGGACGCGTCGAACGGCCTCGGTGCCGCGGTCAAGCGCCGCGAGGACACCCACAAGATGGCCGAGTCGAACCGCGCGTTCGCTCACTACCGCTGGTAATCAGCTCGGCCCGTCCCTCGGCCACCCGCCGAGGGACGGGCACCCCCTCTTCGCAGTACGACTGCTCCAAAAGATAAGGACACTCCTGTGGCACAAGACGTGCTCACGGACCTGAGCAAGGTCCGCAACATCGGCATCATGGCGCACATCGATGCCGGCAAGACCACGACGACCGAGCGCATCCTGTTCTACACGGGCGTCAACCACAAGCTCGGCGAGACGCACGACGGCGCCTCGACCACCGACTGGATGGAGCAGGAGAAGGAGCGCGGCATCACGATCACGTCTGCCGCCGTGACCTGCTTCTGGAACAAGAACCAGATCAACATCATCGACACCCCCGGTCACGTGGACTTCACGGTCGAGGTGGAGCGCTCGCTCCGCGTCCTCGACGGTGCGGTCGCCGTGTTCGACGGCAAGGAGGGCGTGGAGCCCCAGTCCGAGACCGTGTGGCGTCAGGCCGACAAGTACAACGTCCCCCGCATCTGCTTCGTCAACAAGATGGACAAGCTCGGCGCGGACTTCTACTTCACGGTCGACACGATCATCAACCGCCTCGGTGCCAAGCCGCTCGTGCTGCAGCTCCCGATCGGTGCCGAGAACGACTTCGTCGGCGTCATCGACCTCGTGGAGATGCGCGCACTGGTGTGGCCCGGCGACGCCAAGGGTGACGTGACCATGGGCGCCTCGTACGAGGTGCAGGAGATCCCGGCCGACCTCAAGGACAAGGCTGAGGAGTACCGCCAGCAGCTGCTGGAGACGGTCGCGGAGACCGACGAGGAGCTTCTCGAGAAGTTCTTCGGCGGCGAGGAGCTGACGGTCGCAGAGATCAAGGGCGCCATCCGCAAGATGGTCATCGCCAGCGAGATCTACCCGGTGCTCTGCGGCTCGGCGTTCAAGAACCGCGGCGTGCAGCCGATGCTGGACGCCGTCGTCGACTACCTCCCGTCCCCGCTGGACGTGCCCGCCATCGAGGCGCACGACCCGAAGGACGAGGAGAAGATCATCGAGCGTCACCCCGACGCGAAGGACCCGTTCGCGGCCCTGGCCTTCAAGGTCGCCGTGCACCCGTTCTTCGGTCGCCTGACGTACGTGCGCGTCTACTCGGGTGAGCTCGAGTCGGGCGCTCAGGTCATCAACTCGACCAAGGGCAAGAAGGAGCGCATCGGGAAGATCTTCCAGATGCACGCCAACAAGGAGAACCCGGTCGACAAGCTGACCGCCGGCAACATCTACGCCGTGATCGGACTGAAGGACACCACCACCGGTGACACCCTGGCCGACCCGCAGCAGCCGGTCGTGCTCGAGTCGATGACGTTCCCCGAGCCGGTGATCGAGGTCGCCATCGAGCCGAAGACCAAGGCCGACCAGGAGAAGCTGGGTCTCGCCATCCAGAAGCTCGCTGAGGAGGACCCGACCTTCCGCACGGAGCTCAACCCCGAGACCGGTCAGACGACCATCAAGGGCATGGGCGAGCTGCACCTCGACATCCTCGTCGACCGCATGAAGCGCGAGTTCCGCGTCGAGGCGAACGTCGGCAAGCCGCAGGTGGCGTACCGCGAGACGATCCGCAAGGCCGTCGAGAAGCACGACTACACGCACAAGAAGCAGACCGGTGGTTCGGGTCAGTTCGCCAAGATCCAGTTCAACATCGAGCCGCTCGAGCTCGACGGCGAGAAGACGTACGAGTTCGTGAACGCGGTCACGGGTGGCCGCATCCCGCGCGAGTACATCGGCTCGATCGACGCCGGTTTCCAGGACGCGATGAACGTCGGTGTCCTGGCGGGCTACCCGATGGTGGGCGTCAAGGCGACCATCGTCGACGGTGCGGCACACGACGTCGACTCCTCGGAGATGGCGTTCAAGATCGCGGGCTCCATGGGCTTCAAGGAGGCCGCGCGTCGTGCCAACCCCGTGCTGCTCGAGCCGCTGATGGCCGTCGAGGTCCGTACTCCCGAGGAGTACATGGGCGACGTCATCGGTGACCTGAACTCGCGTCGTGGCCAGATCCAGTCGATGGAGGACGCCGCCGGCGTCAAGGTCGTGCGCGCTGCGGTGCCGCTGTCCGAGATGTTCGGCTACATCGGCGACCTGCGTTCCAAGACCTCCGGTCGCGCCGTCTACTCCATGGAGTTCGACAGCTACGCCGAGGTCCCGCGCGCGGTGGCCGACGAGATCGTCCAGAAGGCCAAGGGCGAGTAACACTTCCTGGGAACAGGGCCCGCCGTCCTGTTCCCAGGTCACCTACAACTTCACATTCCCTCTCTACTAAACTGAGAACCTAACCCGTAGAGAACCGGTCGCAAACCAGTGCCCGGCACCTCTACAACGACGTCCTGAGGAGGACCCAGTGGCTAAGGCCAAGTTCGAGCGGACCAAGCCGCACGTCAACATCGGAACGATCGGTCACGTCGACCACGGCAAGACCACGCTCTCCGCAGCGATCTCGAAGGTGCTTGCTGACAAGTACCCGTCCGACACGAACGTGCAGCGTGACTTCGCTTCCATCGACTCGGCGCCGGAAGAGCGCCAGCGTGGTATCACGATCAACATCTCGCACATCGAGTACGAGACCCCGAAGCGCCACTACGCGCACGTCGACGCTCCCGGCCACGCCGACTACGTCAAGAACATGATCACGGGTGCGGCTCAGATGGACGGCGCGATCCTCGTGGTCGCCGCCACCGACGGCCCGATGGCCCAGACGCGCGAGCACGTGCTGCTCGCCAAGCAGGTCGGCGTTCCCTACCTGCTGGTCGCGCTGAACAAGTCGGACGCGGTCGACGACGAGGAGATCCTGGAGCTCGTCGAGCTCGAGGTCCGCGAGCTGCTCGCCGGCCAGGGCTTCGACGAGGACGCTCCTGTCGTCCGCGTCTCCGCTCTCAAGGCTCTCGAGGGCGACGAGAAGTGGACCCAGGCGATCCTGGACCTGATGCAGGCTGTCGACGACAGCGTTCCGGACCCGGAGCGTGACCGTGACAAGCCCTTCCTCATGCCCGTCGAGGACGTCTTCACGATCACCGGTCGTGGCACCGTCGTCACGGGTCGCGCCGAGCGTGGCACGCTGGCCATCAACTCCGAGGTCGAGATCGTGGGTCTGCGTCCGACGCAGAAGACGACCGTCACCGGTATCGAGATGTTCCACAAGCAGCTCGACGAGGCCTGGGCCGGCGAGAACTGTGGTCTGCTCCTCCGCGGCACCAAGCGCGAGGACGTGGAGCGTGGCCAGGTCATCGTGAAGCCGGGTTCGGTTACGCCGCACACCGACTTCGAGGGCACCGCGTACATCCTGTCCAAGGACGAGGGTGGCCGCCACAACCCCTTCTACACGAACTACCGCCCGCAGTTCTACTTCCGCACCACGGACGTCACCGGCGTCATCTCGCTGCCCGAGGGCACCGAGATGGTCATGCCCGGCGACACCACCGACATGACGGTCGAGCTGATCCAGCCGATCGCCATGGAGGAGGGCCTCGGCTTCGCCATCCGTGAGGGTGGTCGTACGGTCGGCGCCGGTACGGTGACGAAGATCATCAAGTAAGCATCTGCTTCCTCGCAAAGGGGTCGGACCTTCGGGTCCGGCCCCTTTGTCGTTTTCCACGCTCTAATCGTGCTTCCGCGGGCGGGGGAAGGCATGCACAATGAGTGTGTCCGGTCTCATCGGCCGGACACACACACCTCCGAAGGGGAGCCACATGGGTATCGACGACGCCGTGAACAAGGGCAAGGACCTGTACGAGCAGAACAAGGACAAGATCGCCGAGGCCGTCAAGAGCGAGCAGGCCGAGGACATCAGCGACAAGGTGCTCGACGGTGTCGCCGACTTCGCTAAGAAGATCGCTCCCGGTGCGGCCGACAAGATCGACGAGATCCGTGACAGCGCGGACAAGGCGGTCGGCAACGAGTAGCCCGAGATCGTTCACGAGCGGCGCTTCCTCCGAGGGGCGCCGCTCTTCTCGTACCCGGGCGCTCTGGAATCTCGGCACGCGCGAGCGCGAACTGGCGAACTGACGGAGAGATCGAGTAGGATGATGCAGACCGCCTGGGGATCTTGCGGTCGGGGAAACCGAAGGGGTTCGGTTTCCTGAAGCACGCGGTTCTACCGCGTTCACACTGGGGAAAACGATCTTGGGGATCATCGTGCGACGCGCGCACTCTTTGCGCCAGAGCGTCTCCCCGCCTGCGCGGCGGGTCTTCCGCCGTGCCCTCGGTCGAGGCGTCCGGCGTCCCTTCACGCTGGGCACCTCGCGTTCGGTGTGCCCCCTCGCACTGAACGCCCTCCCCAAGCGGGGCGAGGCATGGGGATGCCTCGCCCCGCGCTCCACTCGGGCCTGAGACGAGCTGCAGACCCCCGCCGAAGAGGGCGGACACGAGGCGCGACACGCCCGGGTTTGCAGAAGTGAAATCGCCCGTGGCAGAATAGACAGGTTCGATATTCCGTCGCCGCTGTGCGTGCGCCGGATCACTGCCAGGGCAGTGCATAGACGGTGCCTCTTCGGAAGCACAGGGTTCTAGGCCGCGGGTAGCAGAACACAATCCCGACACCTTCATCTCGAGGGCATCGCCGTGCGCGGCGAGGGTCGGGCATCCGTTCGCCTCCGGGCGTCCGGCTGACAGCAGAACAGTGGTGCAGCAGATCGGTTCGCAGAGCCGTTCTCGTGCCGAGGCGCAATCCGCGCCGACGTGCGTCCAATGCCCCAGGGCCACCCGGTCCAGGACGGTACGACGCTTATAGAGAGAGAGCAGACAATGGCGGGACAGAAGATCCGCATTCGCCTGAAGTCGTATGACCACGAGGTCATCGACACGTCCGCACGCAAGATCGTCGACACCGTGACCCGTGCGGGCGCGACCGTCGTCGGACCCGTGCCCCTTCCGACCGAGAAGAACGTCGTGTGCGTCATCCGGTCGCCCCACAAGTACAAGGACAGCCGCGAGCACTTCGAGATGCGCACCCACAAGCGTCTGATCGACATCGTCGACCCGACGCCCAAGGCCGTCGACTCGCTGATGCGCCTCGACCTGCCGGCCGACGTCAACATCGAGATCAAGCTCTGAGGTTCGACATGGCTGACATCAACTCCAAGGTTTCCAAGGGCATGCTGGGCACGAAGCTCGGCATGACCCAGGTGTGGAACGAGAACGGCAAGCTCGTTCCCGTCACCGTCATCGAGCTCGCGCCGAACGTGGTCACGCAGATCCGTACGCCCGAGAAGGACGGCTACAACGCCGTGCAGATCGCGTACGGCCAGATCGACCCCCGCAAGGTGAACAAGCCCCTCTCGGCTCACTTCGAGGCAGCCGGCGTCACGCCGCGTCGCCACGTGACCGAGATCCGCACGGCCGACGCCGCCGACTACTCGCTGGGCCAGGAGCTCACGGTGGACGGCACGTTCGAGGCCGGCCAGCTCGTCGACGTCGTCGGCACGAGCAAGGGCAAGGGCACCGCCGGTGTCATGAAGCGCCACAACTTCAAGGGCGTCTCCGCCTCGCACGGTGCGCACCGCAACCACCGCAAGCCCGGTTCGATCGGCGCCTCGTCGACCCCGAGCCGTGTCTTCAAGGGCATGCGCATGGCCGGCCGTATGGGTGGCGAGCGCGTGACCGTCCTCAACCTCACGGTGCACGCCATCGACATCGAGAAGGGTCTGATGCTCGTCAAGGGCGCCGTCCCCGGTGCTCGTGGCCGCATCGTCTACGTCCGCAACGCAGTGAAGGGTGCCTGATCATGGCTGACTCCACTCTCGCGCTCGACGTCCTCAAGGCAGACGGCAAGAAGGCTGGCTCGGTCGAGCTTCCCGCCGCTCTGTTCGACGTCAAGACGAACATCCCGCTCATCCACCAGGTCGTCGTCGCGCAGCTCGCGGCGGCTCGCCAGGGCACGCACTCGACCAAGCGTCGTGGCGAGGTCTCGGGTGCCGGCCGCAAGCCCTTCAAGCAGAAGGGCACGGGTAACGCCCGTCAGGGCTCGATCCGCGCGCCGCACATGACCGGCGGTGGCATCGTCCACGGCCCGAAGCCGCGTGACTACTCGCAGCGCACGCCCAAGAAGATGATCGCGGCCGCCCTCCTCGGCGCGCTCAGCGACCGCTTCCGCGGCGACCGCCTGCACGCGATCGACACGTTCGGCACCGACGGTGCTCCGTCGACCAAGGCCGCCGCGGGCTTCCTCGCCCAGGTCGCCACGTCGAAGAACGTGCTCGTGGTCATCGAGCGCGGCGACGAGCTCGCGCTCAAGAGCCTGCGCAACCTCGGCAACGTGCACCTGCTGTCGTTCGACCAGCTCAACGCCTACGACGTTCTCGTCTCCGACGACATCGTCTTCACCCAGGCCGCGCTCGAGGGCTTCATCGCCTCCAAGTCCGGCGCCAACCAGGAGGTCTCCGCATGAGCGAGCAGGCATCTGTTCTCCAGACGGCCCTGAACAAGGACCCGCGCGACATCATCCTGAAGCCGGTCGTGTCCGAGAAGAGCTACGGGCTCATCGACGAGGGTAAGTACACCTTCCTCGTCGACCCGCGCGCTTCGAAGACCGAGATCAAGCTCGCCATCGAGAAGATCTTCGGTGTCAAGGTCGCGTCGGTCAACACGATCAACCGCGTCGGCAAGGCCCGTCGCACCCGCTTCGGCACGGGCAAGCGCAAGGACACCAAGCGCGCCATCGTGAGCCTGAAGTCGGGCACCATCGACATCTTCACGGCAATCGGCTGATCCGGGGGATAAGGACAATCATGGCTATTCGCAAGTACAAGCCCACGACCCCGGGCCGTCGCGGCTCGTCGGTGGCTGACTTCGCCGAGATCACCCGATCGACGCCGGAGAAGTCGCTGCTGCGCCCGCTCTCGAAGACCGGTGGTCGCAACAACCAGGGCCGCATCACGACCCGTCACATCGGTGGTGGCCACAAGCGCCAGTACCGCGTCATCGACTTCCGTCGCAATGACAAGGACGGCGTGAACGCCCGTGTCGCTCACATCGAGTACGACCCCAACCGCACCGCGCGCATCGCGCTCCTGCACTACTTCGACGGCGAGAAGCGCTACATCCTCGCGCCGGCGAAGCTGAACCAGGGCGACATCGTCGAGTCGGGCCCCGCGGCGGACATCAAGCCGGGAAACAACCTCCCGCTGAAGAACATCCCCACGGGTACCGTCATCCACGCCATCGAGCTCCGCCCCGGCGGCGGCGCGAAGATGGCGCGCTCGGCCGGTGCATCCGTCCGCCTCGTGGCGAAGGACGGCCCCTACGCCCAGCTGCGTCTGCCCTCCGGCGAGATCCGCAACGTCGATGCGCGCTGCCGCGCGACCATCGGCGAGGTCGGCAACGCCGAGCAGTCGAACATCAACTGGGGCAAGGCCGGCCGTATGCGCTGGAAGGGCGTCCGCCCGACCGTCCGTGGTGTCGCGATGAACCCGGTCGACCACCCGCACGGTGGTGGTGAGGGCAAGACGTCCGGTGGTCGTCACCCGGTCTCCCCGTGGGGTCAGGCCGAGGGTCGCACCCGTCACGCCAACAAGGAAAGCGACAAGTACATCGTGCGTCGTCGCAACGCCGGCAAGAAGCGCAAGTAGGAGTAAGAGAAGATGCCTCGCAGTCTTAAGAAGGGCCCCTTCGTCGACGAGCACCTGCTTCGCAAGGTGGTCGTGCAGAACGAAGCCGGCACCAAGAACGTCATCAAGACCTGGTCCCGTCGGTCCATGATCATCCCGGCCATGCTGGGTCACACGATCGCGGTCCACGACGGACGCAAGCACATCCCCGTGTTCGTGTCCGAGACCATGGTCGGTCACAAGCTGGGCGAGTTCGCGCCCACCCGCACCTTCCGCGGCCACGAGAAGGACGACAAGAAGGGCCGTCGCCGCTGACGCGGGGACGATAGAGGAGAGAGAAATGGTGGAGTCCATCGCACGCGTGCGACACATCCGCGTGACCCCTCAGAAGGCTCGTCGTGTCGTCGCGCTCATCAAGGGCAAGCAGGCCCAGGAAGCTCTCGCGATCCTGAAGTTCGCGCAGCAGAGCGCCAGTGAGCCGATCTACAAGCTTGTCGCGTCGGCCATCGCCAACGCGCAGGTCAAGGCGGATCGTGACGGCGAGTACCTCGACGAGCAGGACCTGTACGTGAAGAACGCGTACGTGGACGAGGGCACGACGCTCAAGCGTTTCCAGCCCCGTGCACAGGGTCGCGCTTTCCAGATCAAGAAGCGCACGAGCCACATCACGGTCGTGCTCTCGACGCCGGAGGCGGCTCCTGCCGCGGCCGGCGACAGCAACAAGAAGGCGAGCAAGTAATGGGACAGAAGGTCAACCCGTACGGCTTCCGCCTCGGCATCACCACGGACCACGTGTCGCGCTGGTTCTCCGACTCGACGAAGCCGGGTCAGCGTTACGCCGACTACGTGGCCGAGGACATCAAGATCCGTCGCCTGCTGCAGACGCAGCTCGACCGTGCCGGCGTCTCGAACATCGAGATCGAGCGCACCCGTGACCGCGTCCGCGTCGACATCCACACCGCCCGTCCGGGCATCGTGATCGGTCGTCGTGGTGCAGAGGCCGAGCGCATCCGCGGCGACCTCGAGAAGCTCACGGGCAAGCAGATCCAGCTGAACATCCTCGAGGTCAAGAACCCCGAGGCCGACGCTCAGCTGGTCGCGCAGGGCATCGCCGAGCAGCTCTCTGCTCGTGTGGCGTTCCGTCGCGCGATGCGCAAGGGTCTGCAGGGCGCTCAGCGCGCCGGCGCCAAGGGCATCCGCATCCAGGTCTCGGGCCGTCTCGGCGGCGCTGAGATGAGCCGCTCGGAGTTCTACCGCGAGGGTCGTGTGCCGCTGCACACGCTGCGCGCGAACATCGACTACGGCTTCTACGAGGCCAAGACCACCTTCGGCCGCATCGGCGTGAAGGTGTGGATCTACAAGGGCGACCTCACCGCCAAGGAGCTCGCACGCGAGCAGGCCAACGCGCCGAAGTCGCGCCGCGACGACCGTGGTGACCGCCGCCGTGCCCCGCGCAACGAGGCACCTGTTGCAGAAGGAGCTTCGGCATAATGCTCATCCCCCGTAAGGTCAAGTACCGCAAGCAGCACCACCCGGGTCGCTCGGGTCAGGCCACCGGCGGCACGAAGGTCTCCTTCGGCGAGTTCGGCATCCAGGCCCTCACGCCCGCGTACGTGACGAACCGTCAGATCGAGTCCGCTCGTATCGCGATGACCCGTCACATCAAGCGTGGCGGCAAGGTGTGGATCAACATCTACCCGGACCGTCCGCTCACGAAGAAGCCGGCCGAGACCCGCATGGGTTCCGGTAAGGGTTCCCCCGAGTGGTGGGTCGCCAACGTCAAGCCGGGCCGTGTCCTCTTCGAGGTCGCGGGTGTCGACGAGCAGCTCGCTCGCGAGGCACTGACCCGTGCAATCCACAAGCTGCCGCTCAAGGCACGCATCATCAAGCGCGAGGAGGGCGACGCGTAATGGCGATCGGCACCAAGGAGCTCGCTCCGGCAGAGCTCGACACGTTCGAAGACCAGCGCCTCGTTGAGGAGCTGCGCAAGGCCAAGGAGGAGCTGTTCAACCTCCGTTTCCAGTCGGCCACCGGCCAGCTGGAGAGCCACGGCCGCATCCGCGCCGTCAAGCGCGACATCGCGCGCCTGTACACCGTGATCCGCGAGCGTGAGCTGGGCATCCGTGCGACGCCCGCTCCGGTCGAGGCTCCCGCGAAGAAGGCGACCAAGTCGAAGGCGAAGAAGGCGGACGCCGCCGACGACGCCGTGAAGGAAGAGGCTGAGTGATGGCCACCAAGAAGGAAGCTGCCGTCGAGGTTGAGCACGCCGCTCACGACGTGCGCGACGCGGACGCCCGCGGGTACCGCAAGGCCCGTCGCGGCTACGTCGTCAGCGACAAGATGGACAAGACCATCGTCGTCGAGGTGGAGGACCGCGTGAAGCACCCGCTTTACGGCAAGGTCATCCGCCGCACGTCGAAGGTCAAGGCGCACGATGAGGCGAACACCGCCGGCATCGGCGACCTGGTCCTGATCAACGAGACCCGCCCGCTGAGCGCCACGAAGCGCTGGCGCCTGGTGGAGATTCTGGAGAAGGCCAAGTGATTCAGCAGGAGTCCCGACTCAAGGTCGCCGACAACACCGGCGCCAAGGAGCTGCTCACGATCCGCGTTCTCGGTGGTTCGCGCCGCCGCTACGCGGGCCTGGGCGACACCATCGTCGCGACCGTCAAGGACGCGATCCCCGGTGGCAACGTCAAGAAGGGCGACGTCGTCAAGGCGGTCATCGTCCGCACCAAGAAGGAGGTCCGTCGTCCGGACGGCTCCTACATCAAGTTCGACGAGAACGCCGCCGTCATCCTGAAGAACGACGGGGAGCCCCGCGGCACCCGTATCTTCGGCCCGGTCGGCCGTGAGCTTCGCGACAAGAAGTTCATGAAGATCGTCTCGCTGGCACCGGAGGTCATCTGATCATGGCGAAGATCAAGAAGGGCGACCTGGTTCAGGTCATCTCGGGCGCCAAGCCCGAGCGTGGTGGCGACCGCGGCAAGCAGGGCAAGGTGCTCGACATCCTCGTCGAGCAGAACCGTGTCGTCGTCGAGGGCGTCAACTACGTCACCAAGCACACCCGCGTCGGTCAGACGCAGCGTGGCACCAAGACGGGTGGCCTCGAGACCGTCGAGGCGCCCATCCACATCTCGAACGTCGCACTCGTCGACCCCTCGACCAAGAAGCCGACCAAGGTCGGCCACCGGGTCGAGGAGCAGACCAAGGACGGCGTCAAGCGCACCGTCCGCGTGCGGTACGCGAAGAAGAGCGGTAAGGACCTCTGATGGCAACGACCGACGCTGCGGTGGCTGGCAAGATCCAGCCCCGCCTGAAGGCGAAGTACAACGCCGAGATCAAGAAGGCTCTGCAGGACGAGTTCGGCTACTCGAACGTCATGCAGATCCCCGGCCTGGTCAAGGTGGTCGTGAACACCGGTGTCGGCGAGGCGGCTCGCGACAGCAAGGTGATCGATGGTGCGGTCGAGGACCTCACCCGCATCACCGGTCAGAAGCCGATCGTCACGAAGGCTCGCAAGTCGATCGCGCAGTTCAAGCTGCGTGAGGGACAGGCCATCGGCGCGCACGTCACCCTCCGCGGTGACCGCGCGTGGGAGTTCGTGGACCGTCTGGTGTCGCTCGCTCTGCCCCGCATCCGCGACTTCCGCGGTCTGTCGGCCAAGCAGTTCGACGGCAACGGCAACTACACGTTCGGTCTCCAGGAGCAGAGCGTGTTCCACGAGATCGATCAGGACAAGATCGACCGCGTCCGGGGCTTCGACATCACCGTCGTGACCTCGGCGAAGACGGACGACGAGGGCCGCGCGCTTCTGCGTCACCTCGGCTTCCCGTTCCGCGCGGACGACGCTCAGGCGTAACACCGTCGACGGGCTCAGTGGTCTCGTGTCACTGAGCCCGTCGATGTGCACGTACAATTGAAGATTGCGTGCTCATCGCAGGCCGTCTGTCGTGTAACGGCAGCCGGAACCTCATGAACGAAAGTAGACAACCATGACAATGACAGACCCGGTCGCAGACATGCTGACCCGTCTGCGCAACGCGAACTCGGCGCACCACGACTCCGTGACCCTGCCGTCGAGCAAGCTCAAGACGCACATCGCGGAGATCCTCCAGCAGGAGGGCTACATCGCCGGTTGGGAGACGTCCGACGCGCGCGTGGGCAAGAACCTCACGCTGACGCTGAAGTACGGCCCGAACCGCGAGCGCTCCATCGCGGGCATCAAGCGCGTGTCGAAGCCCGGCCTTCGCGTGTACGCGAAGTCCACCGAGATCCCCACGGTCCTCGGCGGCCTCGGCGTGGCCATCCTGTCCACCTCCTCCGGTCTCCTCACGGACCGCCAGGCTGAGCAGAAGGGCGTGGGCGGAGAAGTTCTCGCCTACGTGTGGTAATCCGAAATGTCGCGTATTGGACGACTTCCCATCGACGTTCCCGCGGGCGTGACCGTTTCGGTCGACGGCCGTGAGGTCGCGGTGAAGGGCCCCAAGGGTGAGCTCACCCTCACGGTGGCCAGCCCCATCGAGGTGTCGGTCGAGGAGAACCAGGTTCTCGTCACCCGCCCCGACGACGAGCGCGAGTCCCGGTCGCTTCACGGCCTGACCCGCACGCTCATCAACAACAACATCATCGGCGTGACCCAGGGCTACTCCAAGGGTCTCGAGGTCGTCGGCACCGGTTACCGCGTGCAGCAGAAGGGCAGCTCGGTCGAGTTCGCCCTCGGCTTCTCGCACCCGGTCCTGATCGACCCGCCCGCCGGCATCACGCTCACGGTCGAGGGCACGAACAAGCTCACCGTCAGCGGGATCGACAAGCAGGCCGTCGGTGAGGCGGCTGCGAACATCCGCAAGATCCGCAAGCCCGAGCCGTACAAGGGCAAGGGTGTGCGCTACGCCGGCGAGGTCGTGCGTCGCAAGGCCGGAAAGGCTGGTAAGTAACCATGGCTGTGAAGTCGAAGTCCGACGCCCGCGCGCGTCGTCACGCCCGTCTTCGCAAGAAGATCGTGGGCACCGAGGCGCGTCCGCGTCTCGTCGTCAACCGTTCGGCGCGTCACGTCTTCGTGCAGCTCGTCGACGACAGCAAGGGTCACACGGTCGCGTCGGCATCGACGCTCGAGACCGACCTGCGCTCGCTCGAGGGCGACAAGACCGCCAAGGCTCGCAAGGTCGGCGAGCTGCTCGCCGAGCGTGCGAAGGCTGCCGGCGTTTCCGAGGCTGTGTTCGACCGTGGCGGCAACCGCTACGCGGGTCGTGTCGCCGCCATCGCCGACGGCGCCCGTGAAGGGGGTCTGGCACTGTGAGTGACAACAAGGAGAACGAAGTGACCGAAGCGGCAGCTGCCACTTCCGAGACGGCCGCCGGCACCACGCAGGCTGAGCCGACTCGTGACCAGCGGGACGGCCGCCGCGGCGGACGTGACCGCAACCAGGGCGGCCGCGACCGCAACTCGCGCGACCGCGGCGACAACCAGTTCCTGGAGCGCGTCGTCACCATCAACCGCGTCTCGAAGGTCGTGAAGGGTGGTCGTCGCTTCAGCTTCACCGCTCTCGTGGTCGTCGGTGACGGCAACGGTCTGGTGGGCGTCGGCTACGGCAAGGCCCGCGAGGTCCCCCTGGCGATCTCGAAGGGTGTCGAAGAGGCCAAGCGCAACTTCTTCCGCGTGCCCCGCGTCGGCAGCACCATCCCGCACCCCGTGCAGGGTGAGTCGGCCGCCGGTGTCGTGCTGCTGCGTCCGGCCGCTGCCGGTACCGGTGTGATCGCCGGTGGTCCGGTCCGCGCCGTGCTCGAGTGCGCTGGTATCCACGACGTGCTGTCCAAGTCGCTCGGCTCGTCGAACACGATCAACATCGTGCACGCGACGGTCACCGCCCTGAAGGAGCTCGAGGAGCCCCGCGCCGTCGCCGCACGTCGTGGTCTCGAGTTCGACCAGGTCGCCCCGGCGCGTCTCGTCCGCGCCGAGGCCGAGGCCATCGCCGCACAGAAGGTAGGTGCCTGATGGCCGCGCGACTCAAGGTCACGCAGATCAAGTCCAAGGTGAGCGAGAAGCAGAACCAGCGCGACACGCTGCGCAGCCTCGGTCTCAAGCGGATCGGTGACAGCACCGTCCGCCCCGACGACGCGCAGACGCGCGGCTACGTCAAGACCGTCGCCCACCTCGTCAAGGTTGAGGAGATCGACTAATGGCTGAGAAGAACGACGCCGCCGTCGAGGCCGAGAAGGCCCCGAAGAAGGCTGCCGCTCCCAAGGCTGCTGCTGAGAAGAAGCCCGCTGCGAAGAAGGCGCCGGCCAAGACGGCCGCCTCCGACGCGAAGGCCGACGCCGCCGCGAAGCCGGCTGCGAAGAAGGCCGCGCCGAAGAAGGACGCTCCTGCGTCCCGCCCCGGCGTGCTCAAGGTGCACCACCTGCGTCCTGTCCCCGGCGCCAACACCGCCAAGACCCGTGTGGGTCGCGGTGAGGGCTCGAAGGGCAAGACCGCCGGTCGCGGCACGAAGGGCACGAAGGCCCGCAACACCGTGCGCGTCGGCTTCGAGGGTGGGCAGATGCCGCTGCACATGCGCACCCCGAAGCTGCGCGGGTTCAAGAACCCGTTCCGCGTCGAGTACCAGGTCGTGAACCTGGAGAAGCTCGCGGAGCTCTACCCCCAGGGCGGCGACGTGACCGTCAGCGACCTGGTGGCCAAGGGTGCGGTCCGCAAGAACGAGAAGGTCAAGGTTCTCGGCAACGGCGACATCGCCGTGAAGCTCACCGTCGCGGTCGACAAGGTCTCGGGTTCCGCCGAGCAGAAGATCGTGGCTGCGGGCGGATCCGTCAAGTAACCACCGCAGAAGAGGGGTCGGAGATTCTCCGGCCCCTCTTCTGATTCGGCAGGCGGGCACGCGGCGACGCCGCAATCGCAGACCTCGGAGTGAGTTACCCTGGTCTTTCAGCCGTCCTTCAGAGACCGGCAACCTTTTCAGGAGGAACGTCCTTGTTTAGCGCCATCGCGCGGATCTTCCGCACGCCCGACCTGCGTCGGAAGATCGGTTTCACGCTCGCCATCATCGCGATCTACCGACTCGGCTCGAACGTCCCCGCGCCGTTCGTGAACTTCCCGAACGTCGAGGAGTGCCTCGCGGCCAACACCGGCACCGAGGGTCTGCTCGGACTGGTCAACCTCTTCTCCGGCGGCGCGCTGCTGCAGCTGTCGATCTTCGCCCTCGGCGTGATGCCGTACATCACCGCGACGATCATCACGCAGCTCCTCCGCGTCGTCATCCCGCACTTCGAGGCGCTGCACAAGGAGGGTCAGGCCGGACAGGCGAAGCTGACCCAGTACACGCGGTACCTCACGATCGCGCTCGCGCTGCTGCAGTCGACGACGCTCGTCACGGTCGCCCGCAGCGGTCAGCTGTTCGGCGCGACCGACATCGCGGCCTGCCAGCAGCTGCTCACGAACGACGTGTGGTGGGCGCAGCTGCTCATCATCATGGCGATGACCGCCGGTACCGGCCTCATCATGTGGTTCGCGGAGCTCGTGACCGAGCGCGGCATCGGCAACGGCATGTCGCTGCTGATCTTCACCTCGATCGCCGCCACCTTCCCGGGCGCCATGAGCATCATCTGGCAGACGAAGGGCTTCGAGATCTTCCTGCTCGTGCTCGTGGTCGGCATCATCGTGATGGGCCTGGTGGTGTTCGTCGAACAGTCGCAGCGCCGCATCCCGGTGCAGTACGCCAAGCGGATGGTGGGCCGGCGCACGTACGGCGGCACGAACACGTACATCCCGATCAAGGTGAACATGGCGGGTGTGATCCCCGTGATCTTCGCGTCGTCGCTGCTGTACATCCCCGCGCTGATCGCGCAGTTCAACACCCCGCAGGACGGCTCGACGCCGCCCGCCTGGGTGAGCTGGGTCACGGCGAACTTCACGAGCGGCAACAGCCCGATCTACATGATCGCCTACTTCCTGCTGATCATCGGGTTCACCTACTTCTACGTCGCGATCACGTTCAACCCGGTCGAGGTCGCCGACAACATGAAGAAGTACGGCGGCTTCATCCCCGGCATCCGCGCGGGTCGCCCGACGGCCGAGTACCTCGACTACGTGCTCACCCGCATCACGCTGCCCGGCTCGCTCTACCTGGGTCTGATCGCGCTGATCCCGCTGATCGCCCTCGCCACGGTCGGTGCCAACCAGAACTTCCCGTTCGGTGGCGCGTCGATCCTCATCATCGTCGGCGTCGGACTGGAGACGGTCAAGCAGATCGACGCCCAGCTGCAGCAGCGACACTACGAAGGGCTTCTCCGATGACAGCATCCGCACGTCTTCTCATCGTCGGTCCGCAGGGTTCCGGCAAGGGCACGCAGGGTGTGCGCATCGCCGAGACCTACGGCATCCCGGTCGTCTCGACCGGAGACATCTTCCGCGCGAACATCAAGGAGGGGACGGCGCTCGGCCAGCAGGTCACGGCCATCCTCGACAAGGGCGACCTCGTGCCGGACGAGCTGACGAGCGAGATCGTGCGCGACCGGCTGAGCCAGGAGGATGCCGCGAACGGCTTCCTGCTCGACGGCTACCCCCGGAACACGGCTCAGGTCGAGCACCTCGACGCGTTCCTGGAGGGCCGGGGGGAGGCGCTCGACGCCGTGATCCTGCTCGACGTCCCGCGCGAGGAGAGCATCGCGCGTCTCGCGCTCCGTGCCGCGGAGCAGGGGCGCTCGGACGACACGGACGAGGCCATCGCACACCGCCTGGACATCTACGAGAGCGAGACGGCCCCGATCATCGAGGTCTACAGCGCGCGCGGGATCGTCGACCGCATCGACGGCGTCGGCTCGCTCGAGGAGATCACCGAGCGCATCGCTGCAGCACTCTCCGCGAGGGGTCTGCGCTCCGCGGCCTCCGCAGCCTGAGATGTTCCGCCGCTCGATCTACAAGACCCCGGCGCAGTTGCGCGCCATGGTCGAGCCCGGGCTGATCACGGCCGCGGCACTCGATGCCGTCCGTCCCCTCATCAGGGCGGGCGTGAAGACCATCGAGCTCGACGCCGCAGCCAACCGCGCGATCCGCCAGCGCGGGGCCGAGTCGAACTTCCAGCTCGTGCGCGGCTATCACCACACGATCTGCGTGTCGGTGAACGAGCAGGTGGTCCACGGCATCCCGGGGGAGCGCGTGCTCGAGCCCGGCGACATCGTGTCGGTGGACTGCGGCGCCCAGTACGAGGGATGGAACGGCGACAGCGCGATCACGGTCGTCGTCCCCGACGCGGAGCGTCCGGAGCTCGTGGCCCGTCGCGAGGAGCTCTCGCGCGTGACCGAGGGGTCGATGTGGGCGGGCATCGCCGCGATGGCCACCGCGACCTCGATCGACGAGATCGGCGCCGCGATCCAGGACTACATCGAGGCGCAAGGGCCGTCGGCGGTGTCGGGGCAGCCGTACGGCATCCTCCGCGAGTACGTCGGCCACGGGATCGGCCGCAAGATGCACGAGGCCCCGAGCGTCTTCAACTACCGCACGCCCGACCGCAGCGCCGACGTGAAGCCCGGGCTCGTGCTGGCGATCGAGCCGATGGTCACCGCCGGCGGCGAGGCCACGTTCATCGAGGACGACGACTGGACCGTGACCACGGTCGACGGCACTGACGGCTCACATTGGGAACATAGCGTCGCCCGACATGATGGTGGCATATGGGTGCTCACCGCGCCCGATGGCGGAAGAGCCGGACTCGCCCCGTTCGGGGTCGAGCCTCGAGAGATCGGAAAGTAATGGCAGCGGCGAAGAGCAACACCAACTGGTTCGCGATCGGCATCTCCATCGCCGTCGTCGTGGTCCTGGTCGCGATCGGTGGACTCGTGGTGTTCCTCAACAACCAGGCCACGTCGCCGGGAGCCGTGCCGAGCGCCAGCAAGAACTTCGACCCCGAGGCCGGTTCGATCAGCAAGGGCGACGGCAAGGACACCGTCGCGGTGTTCCTCGACTTCCAGTGCCCGGCGTGCAAGGCCTTCGAGGACCAGTTCGGTGCGCAGCTGGAGGAGAAGGCGGCGAGCGGGGAGATCACGCTCGTGAACCACCCCATCGCGATCCTCGACCGCTTCTCGCAGGGCACCGAGTACTCGTCGCGTTCGGCCGGGGCGGCGTTCTGCGTCGCGGAGTCCGACGCCGACCTCTACTTCGACTACGCGAAGGTGCTGTTCGAGAACCAGCCGACGGAGAACACCGCGGGTCTGACCACCGACCAGCTGGCCGAGTTCGCGAAGCAGGTGGGTGCGGACGACGACGTCGTCTCGTGCATCACCGACGAGACCTATCGCAAGTTCGGCGCCGCCCAGGCGAAGAAGAACGACATCAAGGGCACCCCGACCGTGGAGATCAACGGCGAGCGGCTCGACCTGCAGAATCAGGCCGACATGAAGAAGCTCACCGACCTCCTGAGCTGAGTGTGATCCACCCCGATGCCCCGTCCGGCCAAGTTGCCGGACGGGGCATCGTCGGATAACATAGATCTTTGGTGCCTTGTGCCATGCGTTCGGCGTGTCCGATCGGCCAGGCGCCACCCCCACCCATCCACCGCAGATCGACCGGTCTGCAGAAGCGTCAGCGAGGCTATGGCTAAGAAAGACGGTGTCATCGAGATCGAAGGCGTGATCTCCGAGGCTCTGCCCAACGCGATGTTCCGCGTTGAGCTCACCAACGGACACAAGGTCCTGGCGACGATCTCCGGAAAGATGCGGCAGAACTACATCCGCATCATCCCCGAGGATCGTGTCGTCGTGGAGCTCAGCCCCTACGATCTGACCCGCGGCCGCATCGTCTACCGCTACCGCTGATCGGTCGAGAAGTAACACCCCAGGCATTCCGCCTGCCCGGTGAAGACAGCGAACAGGAAACAACATGAAGGTCAACCCCAGCGTCAAGCCGATCTGCGACCACTGCAAGGTGATCCGTCGCCACGGCCGCGTCATGGTGATCTGCAAGAGCAACCCGCGTCACAAGCAGCGCCAGGGCTGAGTGCCCACCGCTGCGTGAGCAGCGCTCTCGCAATCTCATAACTCAATACGACACGGCAGGATCAGAACCCGCGACAGCGGGGGACACCTCGGGGCGGAGGCCCGGGCACCGATCCTGCTCCACACCTCCACAACACCCAGGAGAACCGCATGGCACGTCTTGCCGGCGTTGACATCCCGCGCGACAAGCGCGTGGTGATCGCCCTTACCTACATCTACGGCGTCGGCCGTACCCGCTCGGTCGAGATCCTCAAGGCGACCGACATCGACGAGAGCATCCGCGTGAAGGACCTCAGCGACGACCAGCTCGTCGCCCTCCGCGACTACATCGAAGGCAATTACAAGGTGGAGGGTGACCTTCGCCGCGAGGTCGCCGCAGACATCCGCCGCAAGGTCGAGATCGGCTCCTACGAGGGCCTGCGCCACCGTCGTGGCCTCCCGGTCCGCGGCCAGCGCACCAAGACCAACGCCCGTACCCGCAAGGGCCCGAAGCGCACCGTCGCCGGCAAGAAGAAGGCCCGCTAAGCAGCGGCCAGGGACTAGGAGAACACTTTCATGGCTGCACCCAAGGCCGCCGCGCGCAAGCCGCGCCGCAAGGAGAAGAAGAACATCGCGCTGGGCCAGGCCCACATCAAGTCGACGTTCAACAACACCATCGTTTCGATCACCGACCCGTCCGGCGCTGTCATCAGCTGGGCGTCGTCGGGTGGCGTGGGCTTCAAGGGCTCCCGCAAGTCGACCCCGTACGCCGCAGGCATGGCCGCCGAGTCGGCCGCCCGCCAGGCGCAGGAGCACGGCGTCAAGAAGGTCGACGTCTTCGTGAAGGGTCCGGGCTCCGGCCGCGAGACCGCGATCCGCTCGCTGCAGGCCGCCGGCCTCGAGGTGGGCTCGATCCAGGACGTCACCCCGCAGGCGCACAACGGCTGCCGCCCGCCGAAGCGTCGCCGCGTCTGATGCGTGCACCGAGCCGCTCGTCTCTCCGGAGCCGAGCGGCTCGGCGCCCCGCGCGGGCATCGACTTCCACAACTCAAGACCTCACCCCACCACATGTCATATAGCGGGCATGTGATCGAAAGGAACACAGAGTGCTTATTGCACAGCGTCCCACACTGACCGAGGAAAAGATCGTCGAGAACCGGAGCCGGTTCATCATCGAGCCTCTGGAGCCCGGCTTCGGCTACACGATCGGCAACGCGCTGCGCCGCAGCCTGCTGTCGTCGATCCCCGGCGCCGCTGTCACCAGCGTCCGTATCGACGGCGTGCTGCACGAGTTCAGCACCATCCCCGGCGTGAAGGAGGATGTCACCGAGATCATCCTCAACATCAAGCAGCTGGTCGTCTCCAGCGAGCGCGACGAGCCCATCACGGCCTACCTGCGCAAGACCGGTGCCGGTGAAGTGACCGCCGCCGACATCTCGGCTCCGGCCGGTGTCGAGGTGCACAACCCCGAGCTCGTCATCGCCACGCTCAACGACACCGCCAAGTTCGAGCTCGAGCTGACGATCGAGCGCGGTCGTGGCTACGTCTCGGCGACGCAGAACCGCAACGAGTACGCCGAGGCGGGCCAGATCCCGATCGACTCGATCTACTCTCCGGTCCTCAAGGTCAGCTACCGCGTCGACGCCACCCGTGCCGGTGAGCGCACCGACTTCGACAAGCTCGTCCTCGACGTCGAGACCAAGTCGGCGATCAGCCCGCGCGACGCCGTCGCCTCGGCCGCCAAGACGCTCACCGAGCTGTTCGGTCTCGCCCGCGAGCTGAACGTCGAGGCCGAGGGCATCGAGATCGGCCCGGCGCCCGTGGAGGCTGTGAACTCCAACGAGCTGTCGATGCCGATCGAGGACCTCGACCTGTCGGTCCGCTCGTACAACTGCCTGAAGCGTGAGGGCATCAACACCGTTTCGGAGCTCGTCGCCCTCTCGGAGACGCAGCTCATGAACATCCGCAATTTCGGCCAGAAGTCGGTCGACGAGGTGCGCGACAAGCTCATCTCGCTCGGTCTGTCGCTCAAGGATTCGGTGCCCGGTTTCGACGGCGCCCACTTCTACGGCGGCAGCGAAGACGAGTCCTTCTGATACCCGACCTTTCCTGACCAGGAGTTAGACGATTATGCCCAAGCCCACGAAGGGTCCCCGCCTCGGAGGCGGCCCCGCCCACGAGCGCCTGCTGCTTGCCAACCTGGCTGCCGCGCTGTACACCCACAAGTCGATCAAGACGACCGAGACCAAGGCCAAGCGCCTGCGTCCGCTCGCCGAGCGCCTGATCACCTTCGCCAAGCGCGGAGACCTGCACGCACGCCGTCGCGTGCTGTCGGTCATCGGTGACAAGGAAGTCGTGCACGTCCTGTTCAACGAGATCGCTCCGCTCGTCGCGGACCGCGAGGGTGGCTACACGCGCATCACCAAGGTCGGCAACCGTAAGGGCGACAACGCTCCGATGGCCGTGATCGAGCTCGTCCTCGAGCCCGTCACCCCGAAGGCGAAGTCGACCAAGAAGGCTGCTGCCGCGCCGAAGGCCGAGAAGCCCGCCGCCGAGGAGACCCCCGCCGAGGAGACCACCGAGGCTCCGGCCGAGGAGACCCCGGCCGAGGACGCCGCTGCCGAGGCCGGCGCCGAGTCGCAGGCCGAGGGCGAGGCCGCTGAGGCCGCCGCCGAGGACGCTGTCGAGAAGAAGTCCGAGTAACACTCGAACGCCACGAAGCCCGCCGCCCCCTGGGGGTGGCGGGCTTCGTCGTCACCGCGGGTCGTCAGCGGCCGTCGGTGCTGCGGTACCGCGCCCCCGGTCGGCCCTTCGTGCTGTAGTCGAGCGAGCGCACCGCCTGCCCGGTGGCAGCCAGATGCTCCAGGTAGCGGCGGGCGCTCACGCGGGAGATGTCGAGGTCGGCGCCCAGCTCCGCCGCTGAGGCGTCCGGACGGGCGGCGAGTGCCGTGGACACGCGGTGGAGCGTCTCCGCGCTCAGTCCCTTCGGCAGGCCGAACCGCTCGCGGAACGCGATGATGGCGTCTGCCGCCTCGACACGCTGCACCACGTCGTGCAACTCGGTGTGGTCGCGCAGCAGCAGGGTCGCGCCACGGTCGGCGTCGTCGTCGCGGCTCGCGGTGCTGCGGGCGACGAGCACGTGCGACCCTACGATCACCGGGCGGCCCGCGGCCTCGCCCTCACGCAGCACCGTCGTGAGCTCCTCGCCCAGGACGTCGGCCGCTACGGCACCGTCGAGGTCGCCCGCGTCTCGTCCGAGGAAACGGGCGGCCGCGTCGTTCGCGAGCGTGATGCGCCCGGAGCCGTCGACCGTGACCACGCCCTCGCTGAGCCCGTGCAGCGTGGTCTCCTGGTTCTTCACGAGTGCCGCGATCTGATGGGGCTCCAAGCGGTAGATGCGGCGCCGGATCACCGAGGTCACCCATGCCGCTCCGAACACGCCCAGCACGGCAGCGGCGAGCATGGCGGAGATCAGCCACACCAGGTTGGCGGTGAACTCCTCACTGAGCTCCGACTCCAGGATGCCCACCGATGCCGTGCCGATCACGGCGCCGTCCTCATCCCGGATCGGCACCTTCACGCGCCAGGAGGTGCCCAGCGTGCCGGTCTGCGTTCCCACGTAGATATCGCCGCCGAGCGGGATCGACGGATCGGTCGAGACCCGTTCGCCGATGCGCTCCGGGTTCGGGTGCGAGTACCGGATGCCGTCGTCGTTGGCGACCACCACGTACGCGAGGTCGGACGCCTCCCTGATCACCTCCGCGACCGGCTGGATCGCCGCGGAGGGATCGTCGTCGTCGAACGCGTCGAGCACCACGGGCAGCGCGGCCACGGACTGCGCGACCGCCTGCATGCGATCCTTGTAGGCCTCGCGGAGTGCGTTCTCCTGGAACGCCCCGGCGGCGATCCCCGTGGCGAGGGTCACCAGGAACACGATCAGCGCCTGCAGTGCGAGCAGCTGCATCCGGAGCGTCATCTTCGAGGCCACCCGCTCATTCTCCCGGCTGTCGAACCAGGGCGCGAGCCGCGCGGACCGGCGTTCGCGACCAATACTTACGGAACGCGACCAATGGTTTCGGAAGCTTGAGCGGCCGCATCCACACCTCGATGGTGGACGGATTGCACTCGAACGCTCAAGGAGGAGCGCCATGAAGTACGTCCGCATCGCCACCCTGACCGCCGCGGTCGCCGCCACCGCCCTCGCTCTCACCGCGTGCTCGTCGGGAGGCGGAGACGCCGGAGGCTCGGACGGAGACGGCGAAGCCGTCGCCATCACCGACCTGAACATCGTGGTCCCCGCCGACCCTGGCGGCGGGTGGGACCAGACCGGCCGCGCGATGTCGCAGCTGCTCACGGAGGAGGGGATCGTCGGCTCCGCCCCGGTCACGAACGTCGGAGGCGCCGGGGGGACCGTCGGCCTCGCGCAGCTCGCCAACGAGAAGGACCCGGCGACGCTCATGGTGATGGGACTGGTCATGGTCGGAGCGGTCGAGACCAACGCGTCCGCGGTCCGCATCGAGGACATGACGCCGATCGCCCGCCTCACCGACGAGCCGCTCGTGGTGGTCGTGCCCGCGGAGTCGGAGTACGACACGCTCGAGGACCTGGTGGAGGACGTCGTCGACCGCGGACAGGCCGTGACCATCACCGGCGGTTCGGCGGGCGGGGCCGACCACATCCTGGCCGGGCTCCTGCTGGAGGAGGCGGGCCTGGACGGCGGGGAGATCGCGGAGAAGCTCAACTACACGCCCAACTCCGGTGGCGGCGAGGCGACGTCGCTGATCCTCGGCGGCAAGGTCGCCGCGGGCATCTCGGGCGTCGGCGAGTTCCTGCAGCACATCGAGGCGGGGACGATGAAGGCGCTCGCGGTGTCGTCCGACGAGCCCGTCGCGCAGCTGCCCGACGTGGACACCATCACCGACGCCGGCTACGACGTGGTGCTCACCAACTGGCGCGGCGTGATCGCCCCGGGGGGCATCGACGACGCCGAGCGCGCGGAGCTGGAGCGCATCGTGACGGAGCTGGAGGAGTCGGACGCCTGGAAGGACGAGCTGGAGACCCGTGGGTGGGCCGACGCGTTCCTCACCGGTGCGGAGTTCGACGAGTTCCTCGCCGGCAACATCGGCGAGGTCACCACGACGCTGCAGAACATCGGGCTGGTCGGCTGACATGTCGACCGGGTCTCCCGGACCCTCGGGCCTGCAGACCGGCACACGCCGGTCCGTGGGCTCGCTCGGGTCCCTGCCGCGGGGCGAGCTCGTCTTCGCCCTCCTCATGGTCGCGCTCGGTGTGTTCGCCCTCGTCGGCGTGTTCTCCATCCACGTCCCTGCCGGGGCCCAGGTGGGTCCGACCGTGTTCCCCCTGTTCGTGTCGGTGCTGCTGCTCGGGTCGGCGGTGGCCGTGGTCGTGAGCATCCTCCGCGGTCACCGCGGCGTCCCGGAGGACGGCGAGGACATCGACCAGGCGCTCCCGACGGACTGGCTCGCGCTCGTGAAGATCGTGGCGCTCGTGGTGGCGCACCTGCTGCTGATCGAGCCGCTCGGGTGGGCGCCCGCCGCGGCGCTGCTGTTCGGCGGTGTCGCCTGGGCGCTCGGAGCACGCCGATGGTGGGTGGCACTGCTGGTCGGTGCGGCCATCGCGCTCGTGGTGCAGATCGTGTTTGGCGGACTGCTCGGGCTGTCGCTCCCCTGGGGGCCGGCGCTCGGCTGGCTGGGGAGGATGCTCTGATGGACAGCTGGACCCTGCTCCTGGAGGGCTTCGCGACCGCGCTGCAGCCCCAGTACCTCGTGTTCGCGTTCTTCGGCGTGCTGATCGGCACGGCAGTGGGCGTGCTCCCGGGTATCGGCCCCGCCATGACGGTGGCCCTCCTCCTGCCGCTCACCTACACGCTGGAGCCGGCCGCGGCCCTGATCACCTTCGCCGGCATCTACTACGGCGGCATGTACGGCGGATCGACCACGAGCATCCTCCTCAACACTCCCGGGGAGTCCTCCTCGATCGTCACCGCGATCGAGGGCAACAGGATGGCCAAGCTCGGCCGGGGCGCCGCGGCCCTCGCGACCGCGGCGATCGGCTCGTTCGTCGCCGGCACGCTCGCGACGATCGGCCTCACGCTGCTGGCGCCGGTGCTGGCGCAGTTCGCCGTGAACCTCGGACCGGCGGACTACGTGGCGCTGATCGTCGTCGCGTTCGTCACGGTCGGCGCGCTCATGGGATCCTCGGTGCCGCGGGGCCTGCTGTCGCTCGGCGTCGGGCTGTTCCTCGGGCTGGTCGGCACCGACTGGCTGTCCGGGCAGCAGCGCTACACCCTCGGCCTGCTGCCGCTCGCGGACGGCATCGACGTGGTGCTGGTGGCGGTGGGCCTGTTCGCCGTGGGGGAGACGCTCTACGTCGCCGCCCGTCTGCGCCACGGTGCGGTCGACGTGATCCCGGTGGCGCGCGGCTGGCGGAGCTGGATGACGAAGGACGACTGGCGGCGGTCGTGGAAGCCCTGGCTGCGCGGCACCGCCATCGGGTTCCCGATCGGGACGATCCCGGCGGGCGGTGCCGATGTCGCGACCTTCCTGTCGTACGCGACGGAGCGGAAGCTCTCCCGCCGCAAGGACGAGTTCGGGCGTGGCGCCATCGAGGGGGTGGCCGGGCCGGAGTCGGCGAACAACGCGGCAGCGGCCGGAGTGCTCGTGCCGCTGCTGACGCTCGGCCTGCCGACCACCGCGACCGCGGCGATCATCCTGACCGCGTTCCAGACGTACGGCCTGCAGCCGGGCCCGCTGCTGTTCACGGGACAGTCCGACCTGGTGTGGGCGCTGGTGGCGAGCCTGTACATCGGCAACGTCATCCTGCTCGTGCTCAACCTGCCGCTCGTGGGCATGTGGGTGAAGCTGCTGCAGATCCCTCGGCCGTACCTCTACGCGGGCATCCTGCTGTTCGCCGCGTTCGGTGCCTATGCGCTGAACTTCGCGGTCGTCGACATCCTGATCCTGCTCATCATCGGTGTGCTGGGGTACTTCCTCCGCCGGTACGGGTTCCCGGTGGCACCGCTCGTGGTGGGCATGATCCTCGGGCCGATGGGCGAGGAGCAGCTGCGTCGCGCACTTCAGTTGAGCCAGGGCGACCTGACGACGCTCGTCGCGCAGCCGTTCGCGGCCGTCGCCTACGCCGTGCTCGCGCTGCTGATCGCGGGCGGGCTGTGGCTGCGGCGTCGGCAGCGGCGGTACGAGCAGGCGCTCACGGCGTCGATCGCGGTGCCGGTGAAGGCCGACTCCGAGGTGTGAGAGCCGCGGGTTCGAGCAGGGGAGGGGCCGGGAGTAGGCTGGTCCGGTGACTGACGCGCAGGCCCTGAGACGCGGGCCTCGCGCCTACACGGCATTCATCGGCATCGGCCTGCTCGCCGGTCTCCTCTCCGGCCTGTTCGGCGTCGGCGGCGGCACGGTCATCGTCCCGCTCCTGGTGCTCCTGCTGCACTTCGACCAGCGGCTCGCGGCCGGCACCTCGCTGGCCGCGATCGTGCCGACCGCCAGCGTCGGTGTCATCTCGTACGCCACCACCGGATCGGTGGCATGGATCCCGGCCCTGATCCTCGCCGCGGGCGCCGTGGTGGGCGCGCAGATCGGCACGCGCCTGCTCCCGCGCATCTCGCAGACCGCGCTGCGCTGGGGCTTCGTGGGCTTCCTGGTCGTGGTGATCGTGAGCCTGTTCCTGGTGATCCCCTCGCGGGACGCCGTGTTCGAGCTGACCTGGCTCACCGGTATCGCCCTGGTCGGCGTCGGCGTGGGCACCGGCATCCTCGCCGGACTCATCGGCGTCGGCGGCGGTGTGATCGTGGTGCCGGTGCTCATGCTCGCGTTCGGCACCAGCGACCTGGTCGCCAAGGGCACGTCGCTGCTGATGATGATCCCGACCGCGATCTCCGGCACCGTCGGCAACCTCCGCAACCGGAACGTCGACCTGCTCGCCGCCGCGCTCATCGGTGTCTCGGCGTGCACGACGACCGCGCTCGGCGCGTGGCTCGCGACGATCGTCAACCCCTCCGTGGGCAACATCCTGTTCGCCGCGTACCTCGTGGTGATCGCGGTGCAGATGGCGATCAAGGCCGTCCGCGGCCGTCGTCGCGCCTGATTCCGCGCTTTCCGCTCGCCGGCTCCTGACCCGCGCCGACAGGGTCCTTCGTCGCCGGGAGGTTTTCTGCGACCCCTTTTTCCGCAGACCTCTTTACAAGCCGACCGGTCTCTCGCTAACGTCAGTCATCACATGACGTCATATAACAAGTCATGATGTTTGCTACCGGTCATCAGAAGGGACCATCTTGTCTGCCACCGCTCTGTTCGTCGACTCCGCCGCCATCGAGAATCAGCTCGCTGCGGCTCGCCAGGCGATCGCGACCCGGGACACCATCTCGCGCGTCGTGCTCACCGCCTGCGGCGGCTCCTACGCCGTCATGCAGCCCATCGAGTACCTCTTCGGAACGAAGGCCGTCCGGCTCGAGGCGACCGCCCTGAACGCCGCCGAGTTCACCTCGCGCGCCTCGTCCCGCGTCGACGCGGACACCCTCGTCCTCCTCTGCTCGCACTCGGGCACCACCCCGGAGACGGTCGAAGCCGCCCGTCACGCCCGCGAGCGCGGCGCCCTCACCGTCGCCTTCACGTTCGACCCCGCCTCCCCGTTGGCCGAGGCCGCGGAGCATGTCGTGGCCTACCAGCACGGCGAGGGCAAGAGCGAGGCCCACGTCGGGCCGGCGCTCCTCCTGCGCCTCGCCGCCGGCATCCTCGACGACCGCGAGCAGGCGGGTATCGCGACCGCCGTCGACGACGCCGTGGCACAGTTGCCCTCGCTCGTTCCCGCAGCCCGCGAGGCGCACGCCGCCGCCGCCGATGCCTGGGGCTACGCCTCCCGCCGCGAGCCCCTCATCTACACCATGGCCGCGGGATCCAACTTCGGCTCGGCCTACTCCTTCGCCATCTGCCTGCTGCAGGAGATGCAGTGGGTGCACTCCGCCGCGATCCACGCCGGCGAGTACTTCCACGGCCCGTTCGAGATCACCGAGGAGGACGTGCCCTTCATCGCGCTGCTCGGCCTCGACGAGACCCGCGCCGTGGAGCAGCGCGCCGTCGACTTCGTCACGAAGCACTCGAAGCGGGTGCTGGTGCTCGACGCGCAGGAGTTCGGCCTGGACGTCGTCGCCCCCGAGGTCCGTGGCGTCTTCGCCCACCTGCTCTTCAACATCGTGCTGCGCGCCTACGCGGACGCGCTCGCCGACCACCGTGGTCACCCCCTCAGCGTGCGCCGCTACATGTGGCGCATGGAGTACTAGGAACGAAAGGATCGCAATGATGCGAACGTCAACCCGGATCGGCGTGGCGGCTGCGGCCGCTGTCGCCCTCGTCGTCCCCCTGGCCTCGTGCGCCGGAGGCGAGAGCGAGGCCGCGGACGGCCAGGTGGAGATCAGCTTCTTCCACCGCTGGCCGAACGAGCCGAAAAACTCGTACTACAGCGACATGGTGGCGGAGTTCGAGAAGGAGAACCCCGACATCACCGTCTCCGTCGAGAGCGTGCTCAACGACGCCTACAAGGACAAGGTCAAGGTCGTCGCCGGCTCCGCGAACGCCCCGGACGTGCTCTTCACGTGGAGCGGATCGTTCGTCGATGAGCTCGTCGCCAACGACGCGCTGCTCGACCTGGGGCCGTGGCTCGAAGAGGACACCGCGTTCCGTGACAGCTTCTACCCGAGCCAGCTCGAGGCCTTCGAGGTCGACGGCACCTCCTACGGTCTGCCTGTGGGGATGCAGTCGAAGCTGTTCTTCTACAACAAGGACGTCTTCGATGAGCTGGGGCTCGAGCCGCCGACGACGTGGGACGAGTTCATCGACGTGCTGGAGGAGATCCAGGACGCGGGGATGACCCCCATCGAGTACGGCGCGCAGGAGCAGTGGACGATCGCGCACTACGTGGGCACGCTCAACCAGCGCGTGGTCGACCCGGAGGTCTTCGCCGCGGATCAGGATCCCGCCACCGGCGAGTTCACCGACCCCGGGTACGTGACCGCTCTGGAGAGGTTCCAGGAGCTGGCGGAGTACATGAACGACGACCTCACCGCCGTCGGGCACGAGATCGCGCGCAACGCGTGGATCGCGGGGGAGGCGCCCATCATGTACATGCAGAGCGCCGAGGTAGGGTACTTCGGCGACGCGCAGTTCGAGTACGGCACGTTCAACTTCCCGGCCGTCGAGGGAGGCAAGGGCGACCCGGAGGAGTTGACGGGGGCACCGGAGGGCTTCGCGATCTCGAGGACCACGAAGCACCCGGAGGAGGCGCAGCGCTTCCTGGAGTTCCTGCTCAGCAAGCAGAGCGGCATCGCCTACGCCGAGCGGGCGGGGGAGCTGAGCCCGGTGAAGGGTGCCGTGGAGGAGGCGGACGTGCCCGAGATCTCCCAGGAGCTCGCGCAGGGGATCGTCGACGCCTCGGCGATGACCACCTGGCTCGACAACGCCTACGATCCGCAGATCGTGCAGGCGTACCTGTCCGAGACGCAGCTGATGCTCAGCGGCCAGCAGACCCCGGAGGGTGTCATGGCCGCCGTGCAGGAGGCGGCGACGCGGGTGCGCGACGCCTCCTGATCCGCCTCGGGGCCGCCGTCGCCCGCCGTCGGCGGCCCCTCCCACTTCGGAAGAGACACCGTGATGAGAACACGATCCCGAGCCTGGTCGAACCTGCTCTACGTGCTTCCCGCGATCATCCTGATCGGGGTGTTCGTGTACTACCCGCTGGTCGCCAACGCGGCCTTCGGCTTCTTCTCCTTCAGCGCCGGCGCCGGTGAGATGCGCTTCGTCGGCCTCGACAACTTCGCCCGCCTGCTGTCGGACCCCGTGATCGCGACCGCGCTGGGCAACAACATCCTGTACGCGGTCGTGTCGATCGTGTGCCAGGTGCTGGGCGCTCTCGTGATCGCGGCCTGGCTCACCCGGCTGCTGGGACCGCGCATGGGCGCGTTCCTGCGGAGCGTCTACTTCCTCCCCGCCGTCATCTCCATGACGGTGATCGCGCTGCTGTTCACGTTCGTCTACAACGCCCGTGGCGGACTGCTCAACGCCCTGCTGGAAGCCGTCGGGCTCGGCGGCCTGCAGACCGCGTGGCTCGCCGACGTCGACACGGCCATGGGGGCGGTCATCGGCGTCTCGCAGTGGCAGAGCATCGGCTACGTCTGCATGCTCTACGTCGTGGCGCTGCAGCAGATCCCCGAGGAGTACTACGAGGCGGCGTCGCTCGACGGCGCCGGCCGCATCCGCCAGTTCTTCAGCATCACCGTGCCGCAGGCCAAGGAGATGATCTTCGTCGCCATGATCCTCACCGTCTCTGGGGCCTTCACGGTCTTCAACGAGCCCTACATCCTCACCAAGGGAGGCCCGGGCAACACCACCCAGGTGCTGGCGACCTACATGTACAACCAGGGCTTCTTCCAGAACCAGATGGGCTACGCCTCGGCCATCGCCAGCCTGATCTTCGTGATCACCCTCGTGCTGTCGGTCGTGCAGATGGTGTCGTTCCGAAGCGGGAGGGACTGAGATGAGCGGCACCCGGCTCCGTCCGGCGGAACGTCTCCGCCAGGTTCCCGTCCACCTCGTCCTCGTGATCTACGCCGTCGTGATCGCCTACCCGCTGCTGTGGATGGTCATCTCGTCGTTCAAGTCGTCGTCCGAGATCTTCACCGACCCCTGGGGACTGCCGTCGGTCTGGCTCGTGCAGAACTACGCGGCCGCCTGGGACCGCGGCATCTCCGACTACTTCGTGAACTCGGTCGTCGTCACGATCGTCTCGACGGTGGCCACGGTGGCGATCGCGGCACTGTGCGCGTACGGCATGGTGCGACTGTCGAGCCGGATCGCGAACATCGTCCTGATCATCGCCATGGGCGGCCTGGTCGTCGCACCGCAGGTGAGCCTGATCCCGCTGTACCGGCTGCTGGACGCGATGGGCCTGCTGAACACCTCCTGGGCGATGATCCTGCCCTACGTGGCGTTCCGGCTGCCGATGGCGATCCTCCTCATCCGGTCGGTGTTCCTCGGGATCCCGCGCGAGCTGGAGGACGCCGCGACCATCGACGGCTGCCGCTCGTTCGGCGTCTTCCGCCACGTCTACCTCCCGCTGAGCGCCTCGGTGCTCACCACGGCCGCCGTGCTGACCGGCTACTTCGCCTGGAACGAGTTCCTCTTCGCGATCGTCTACATCGACGCCGATGCGCTGCGCACCATTCCCGCCGGACTGATGGCGTTCCGGGACTCGCTGTCGACCGAATGGGGGGTGCTGCTGGCAGGATTGACGATCGCCGCCCTCCCGATCGTGGTGGTGTTCCTCGCACTGCAGCGCTACTTCGTGGCGGGCGTCGCGGCGGGGAGCGTGAAGGGATGACCATGGACGTGGATGACCTCCGCACCGCGCTCGCCGCGGTGCCCCCGCCCTCGCTCGTCGGCGTGGGTGACAACGTTCTCGACTGCTACCTGCACGAGGACCTCGCCTATCCCGGGGGCAACGCCCTGAACGTCGCCGCCTACAGCCGGCTGTTCTTCGGGGGAAGTGCCGCGTTCATGGGCATCATGGGCGACGACCGGTTCGCCGACCACGTGCGCGGCGTGCTCGACGAGATCGGCGTCGACGCCGCCCGGGTCCGTCGTGTGCACGGCGCCAACGGGATGGCGTTCGTCGCCCTCGACGACGACGGCGACCGGCGCTTCGTGGCCTCCAACCGCGGCGGGGTGCAATCCGAGCTGCGGCTGCGGCTGAGCGAGGTCGACCACGAGTATCTCGCCCGCTTCGCCCGCGTGCACACGTCGGTGTACTCGTCGCTGGAGCCCGAGCTGCCCGCCATCGCCGAGCGCGGGACGCGGGTGTCGTTCGACTACTCCGACGACGCGTCACCCGAGGTGATCCGCAGCACGGCACCGCACGTCGACGTCGGCTTCTTCTCCGGGGGCGGACTCTCCGATGCCGAGGTCGAGGAACTGGGCCGCTACGCCGTGCGCTGCGGCATCGGGTCGGCCGTGGTCACCCTGGGCGCCCGCGGATCCCTCGCCTTCGACGCGCAGTCCGTGCATCGCACCGGCATCCGCCCGGTCACCGCGGTCGACGCCCTCGGCGCGGGCGACGCGTTCCTCACCGGGTTCCTCGCGGCGCGGGCGGCCGGCGCCGACCTCGGCGACTGCCTCGACGTCGCCGCGACGAGCGGGGCGCTCGCCTGCACCCTGCGCGGTGCCTTCGGATACCCTGTGCATGCCGGGGACGACGCGCGAGCGCAGATGCTGCGCCACTATCCGGCGCCGGAGAGGAGGGCTTCGACGTGACTCAGCTGTCGCCGGGGGTGGGATCGACGCCGCTGCACGAGCAGGTCCGCGGGCTGCTCCTGCGCGAGATCGACGCGGGCACCTACGGCGAAGGGGAGCGGTTGCCGTCCGAGCCGGAGCTGTGCGAACGCTTCGGCGTCAGTCGCATCACGGTGCGTCGCGCGGTCGCCGATCTGGAGAGCCTCGGCATCGTGCGACGGCAGCAGGGCCGTGGCACGTTCGTGGCGCCGCGCCGCGAAGTGATCGGAGCCATGACGCTGGGCGGATTCGCCGACACGGTCGTCGCCGACGGCGTCAAGTCCCGTCGCATCATGCGCGCCGAGACCGTCCCCGCCGACGAGAAGCGCGCGCGCCGTCTCGGCGTGCAGGTGGGTGACCCGGTGTTCCGTCTCGTGCGCGTCTTCGCCCTCGACGACATCCCGCTGTCCATCGACGACAGCCGGTACTCCCTCACCCGCTTCCCCGAATTCGACCGGCACATCCGCGACGACACCTCCACCTACCAGGTGCTCCGCGACGTCTACGGCGTGGAGTTCTCGGAGATGTACCGCGAGATCGACGTGGGGTTCACGAACGCGCAGACAGCGGAGTGGCTCGCGCGCCCCGAGCACGATCCGCTCATCGTCATCCGCAAGCGTGCTCTCGACCGCTCCGGCGAGATCGTGCACACCTCCCGGGTGAAGGTCGTCCCCAGCCGGATGACGTTGAACATGGTGGCGCGATCGAAGGACTGACGGTCGCGAGGGCGTCCGGTGTCCACCCCCTCGGTAGGATCGAGGGGTGGCAGTCAACCAAGATCTGATCGGCCGGGAGTTCCCGCCGACCGCCCCCTATCTGGTCGGCAGGGAGAAGGTGCGCGAGTTCGCGCGCGCCGTCTTCGCCGACGCCCCGCAGCACACCGACGTCGAGGCGGCCCGCGCAGCCGGCTACGCCGACGTGGTCGCCCCGCCGACCTTCGCGATGGTGATCCAGGACCTCACGCTCCAGCAGCTGCTGGGCGACGAGAACGCCGGGATCGAGCTGTCGCGCACGGTCCACGCGGAACAGCGGTTCCGCTACTCGCGGCCGATCGTGGCGGGCGACGAGCTCACCGCACAGCTGCGGGTCACCGGCATCCGCATGATGGGCGGCAACGCCATGATCACGAGCGAGACCGAGATCGTCGATGACGAGGGTGCGCACGTGGTCACCGCCACCACCGTGCTGCTCGTCGGCGCGGAAGAGGGAGAGGACGCCTGATGGGCTTCACCGTCGGAGACGTGGTCGCCGAGCGCACCGTGCACCTCACCCGCGAGTCCCTGGTGCGCTACGCCGGTGCCTCTGGAGACTTCAACCCCATCCACTACCGCGACGACGTGGCCGCATCGGTCGGGCTCCCCGGCGTGCTCGCGCACGGCATGCTCACGATGGGCATCGCCTCGTCGGTGGTCGTGGCCGCGCTCGACCCCGCCACGCGCATCGTCGACTACGGCGTGCGCTTCACCAAGCCCGTCGTGGTCGACACGGTGGACGGTGCCGACATCCATGTGGCGGCGACGGTCGGCGCGGTCGACGACGACACCGCGCGGATCGACCTGAAGGTCACGTTCGACGACACGAGCGTGCTCGTCAAGGCGCAGCTGCGCGTCGCCGTCCGATGAGAGAGGTCGAACCCCTGCGGCTGGCCGAGCTCACGACGCTGCGCACCGGCGGCGCCCCCGAGCGCATGTTCGACGCCACCACGACCGAGGGTCTCGTCGAGGCGCTCCGCGAGACCTGGGAGCGGGGCGACCCGTGGTTGGTGCTGGGCGGCGGCTCCAACCTCTTCGTGGGGGACGAGCCGTTCGACGGCACCGTCATCCGCGTCCGCACGACCGGGATCGAGGAGCTCCCCTCGCCGCATGCGGGTCGTATCCGGCTGCGCGTGCAGGCGGGCCACGGCTGGGATGACCTCGTCGCCTACGCGGTCGAGCACGGGTACGCCGGCCTGGAGGCCATGAGCGGCATCCCGGGGACCGTCGGTGCATCTCCCGTGCAGAACATCGGCGCCTACGGCCAGGAGATCCAGGAGACGCTGGTCGAGGTCGAGCTGATCGACGAGTCCACGGGTGAGATCTCGACCGTGCCCGCGGCGGAGCTCGGGCTGGGCTTCCGCACCTCGGTGCTCAAGCATCACCACGGCAGCGAGCCGAAGCGCCGCGCCGTGATCCTGTCGGTGACGGTCGACCTGCTGGTCGCGGGGGAGCGGGTGGTGCGCGGTGAGCAGCTCCGTCGCGCGCTCGGGCTGACCGACGACGCGCCGGTGCCGCTGACCTGGGTGCGGGAGCGCATCCTGGCGACCCGCGGGTCGAAGGGCATGCTGCTCGACGAGCACGACCCCGACACGCACGGCGTCGGCTCCTTCTTCCAGAACGCGATCGTGACGGCTGCGCAGGCGCGCACGCTGCCCCCGGAGTGCCCGCGCTGGCCGGTGGCCCCCGACCTCGACGCCGTGACGGTCATCCCGCTCGCGTCGTACGACGGGTACGTGCCGCCGACCAGGGCCGAGGCGCCCGACGTGAAGGTGAGCGCGGCCTGGCTGATCGAACAGGCGGGTATCCGCAAGGGCTTCAAGCTCCCGCGGTCGCGCGCCTCGGTCTCCACCAAGCACGCCCTCGCCCTCACGAACCGCGGTGGGGCGACCGCGGCGGAGGTCGCGGAGCTGGCGCGGTTCATCCAGAGCCGCGTGCACGCCGAGTTCGGGCTGGTGCTGCAGCCGGAGCCGGTGCTGCTCGGCGTCGACCTCTAGGGCGTCCGACCCGCGTCGTACACTCGCCGCATGAGTGGACTGATCCCGTACCTGCTGTTCCCCGGCACCGCCGCCGAAGCCCTCGGCCACTACCGCGACGTGTTCGGGGGTGAGTTGCAGCTGATGGACTACGCGCAGGCCGGTCGCCACGACGGTCCTGGTGACGCCGTCGCGCACGGGCAGCTCAGCGGCGGCCCGGTCGAGCTCGCCGGAGCGGATGCGGGCGCCGACGACGACGCGGTGCAGATGAGCGGCATGTTCCTGTCGCTTCTCGGAACGGCGGATGCGGCGACACTGACGCGCTGGTTCGGTGAGCTCGCCGCCGGCGGGCGAGTGATCGATGCGCTGCAGCGGCGGCCGTGGGGCGACCACGACGGAACGCTCGTCGACCGCTACGGCATCCGCTGGCTCATCGGCTTCCACCCCGAGGACTGACCCGCGCGCAGCACCGGGACAGACGACGAGACCCGCCCGGCCGGGAGCGGCGGGGCGGGTCTCGGGGTGTCGGTCAGGAGAACAGTCGCTGCAGGCGCTGCACGCCCTCGAGGAGCTGCTCGTCGCCGAGCGCGTACGACATGCGGATGTAGCCGGACGGGCCGAACGCCTCGCCGGGCACCACGGCGACCTCGGCCTGGTCGAGGATGAGGTCGGCGAGCTCCAGCGACGTGGTCGGGGTCACCCCGCCCCACGTGCGACCGAGCAGGCCCTGCACATCGGGGTACACGTAGAACGCGCCGAGCGGGTTGGGCACCACGAGGCCGTCGATCTTCGACAGTTCCGACACGATGAGGCGACGACGCCGGTCGAACGCCTCGCGGAACTGCTCGGCCTCGGTCTGCGGGCCGTTGAGCGCCGCGATCGCCGCCTTCTGCGCCACGTTGTTCACGTTGCTGGTGAGGTGCGACTGCAGGTTGCCGGCGATCTTGATCGCGTCGGCCGGGCCCACCATCCAGCCCACCCGCCACCCGGTCATGGCGTACGTCTTGGCGACGCCGTTGACGAGGATCGTCTGGTTCGCGGCCTCGGGCACGGCCTCCACGATCGACGTGGCCTTCACGCCCTCGTAGGTGAGGTTCTGGTAGATCTCGTCGCTGATGATCCAGATGCCGTGCTCGACGGCCCACTCGCCGATGGCCTTCGTCTCCTCGGCCGTGTACACCGAGCCGGTGGGGTTCGACGGCGACACGAACACGAGCACGGTGGTGCGCTCGGTGCGCGCCGCCTCCAGCTGCTCGACCGTGACCTTGTACTCCTGGTCGGCGCCCGCGAACACCTCGACCGGCGTGCCGTCGGCGAGTCGGATGGCCTCGGGGTACGTGGTCCAGTACGGGGCGGGCAGCAGCACCTCGTCGCCCGGGTTCACGACCGCCTGGAAGGCCTGGTACACCGACTGCTTGCCGCCGTTGGTGACGATGACCTGGCTGGGCGACACCTCGAGTCCCGAGTCGCGGAGCGTCTTCGCGGCGATGGCCTCGCGCAGCGCGGGCAGTCCGGGAGCCGGGGTGTAGCGGTAGCTGGCCGGGTCGGCGAGGGCCTCGGCGGCGGCGTCGACGATGAACTGCGGCGTCGCGAAGTCGGGCTCGCCCGCCGCATACGAGATGACGGGCTTGCCCTCGGCCTTGAGGGCCTTCGCCTTGGCATCGACCTTGAGCGTCGCGGACTCGGCGATGGCGGACAGTTTGCGGGAGAGAGGAGCGCGTTCGGTCACGGTTACGAGCGTACTCGCGTCGCCACGGCGGTCGACATGTGGAGACCGGCCAAGATCCGCGGTTCTTTCGGGTCGGGAAGGTCAGTCCGCGAGGCCGTGGGCGCGGGCGACGGCCTCGAGCGTGATGCGTCCGCCCTGGACGTTGAGCCCCTTCGCTAGCGCCGCGTCCTCGGCGGCCGCGCGCTCCCAGCCCTTGCCCGCGATCGCGGACACGTAGGGCAGCGTGGCGTTGGTGAGGGAGCGGGTCGCCGTCGTGGGAACCGCTCCCGGCATGTTCGCGACGCAGTAGTAGATGGAGTCGTGCACCGCGAAGGTGGGGTCGTCGTGCGTGGTGGGCCGCGAGCCCTCGAAGCAGCCGCCCTGGTCGATCGCGATGTCGACCAGCACCGAGCCCTTCTTCATCCCGGCGACCATGTCGTCGGTCACGAGCTTCGGCGCGGCGGCCCCGGGGATCAGCACCGAGCCGATCACGAGGTCGGCCGTGGCGAGCTCCTCGGCGATGTCGTAGCGGCTCGACGCGCGGGTCTCGAGCGCGCCGCCGTACCGGTGCTCGAGCTCGCGCAGGCGCGGCAGGGAGATGTCGACCACCGTGACCTTCGAGCCGAGGCCGAGCGCGTTCGCTGCCGCGTGCTCTCCGGCCACGCCGCCGCCGATGACGACCGTCTTGGCGCGCGGTGTCCCGGCGATCCCGCCCAGCAGCATGCCGCGGCCGCCCTGCGACCGCAGCAGCGAGTACGAGCCCATGGTGACCGAGAGGCGTCCGGCGATCTCGCTCATGGGGACGAGGAGGGGAAGCGATCGGTCGGGCAGCTGCACCGTCTCGTACGCGACGGCCGTGGTCCCCGCGGCCACGAGGGCGTCGGTGAGCGGGCGGTCGGCGGCCAGGTGCAGGTAGGTGAACAGGGTGAGATCGTCGCGCAGGAAGCCGTACTCCGCGGCGACGGGTTCCTTGACCTTGATGAGCAGGTCGGCCTCGCCCCAGGCCTCTTCGGCGGAGTCGACGATCTCGGCGCCCGCCGCGCGGTAGTCGTCGTCGGCGATGCTGGAGCCGATGCCGGCCCCCGACTGCACGAGTACGCGGTGGCCCTCGTGCACCAGGCGATCCGCGCCCGCGGGAGTGAGGGCGACGCGGTTCTCGTTGTTCTTGATCTCGGTCGGGACGCCGATCTTCATCGATCCTCCTGGTCTCGGGGTGCGTAGGCGCAGACCAGAATCGCAGAAACGTCGAGGAAGGGACAGATTTGATGAAGGCAATTCGGTCATCGCGAGAATCCTGAATAATGCTTCGTATGGCGACCACGTCTTCCGCCCCCGAGCCGAACAGCGTTCGGGCACCGGCGCTCGACCAGACCGATGCCCGCATCGTGCAGCTGCTCACCGTCGACGGCCGCATGACCAACGCCGAGCTCGCGGCGCGCCTCGGCGTCGCGCCCTCCACCGCGCACGCCCGGTTGCGCGCCCTCGTCGACCGCGGCGTGATCACCGGCTTCCACGCCAGCGTCGACGAGCGGCAGCTGGGCGCGGGACTCCAGGCGATCATCGGCGTGAGCCTGCGCCCGAGCGCCCGGCGCGAGAGCATCGTGGAGTTCGCCGACCGGGTGCGCGCCCTGCCGCAGGTGATCCAGGTGTTCTTCCTGGGCGGCGACGACGACTTCCTGCTGCACATCGCGGTCGCGGACTCGTCGGAGATGCGCGAGTTCGTCCTGGAGCACCTGTCGGCGCAGAGCAGCGTCGCCTCGACCCGCACGAGCATCGTGTTCGACTACCACCGCAACTCCGTGGCCGCGCCGTTCCACTGAGCGGAGGTCAGGAGCGCACGGAGCGGAGGACCAGGGCGAGCCGTGCCGCGGCCTCCTCCACCAGTGCGTCGTCGAGGTTGCCGTAGCCCAGCACGAGTGCCTCGAACGGTGTGACGGCGACGGTGTACCGCTGCAGCGGCGTGAGCGCGATGCCGAGGCCCGCCGCCGCCGACACGACCTCTGCCGCCGTGCACCCCGGGGGGAGCCGCAGCACGAGGTGCATCCCCGCGGCGATCCCGGAGACCTCGAGGCCCGGCAGCTCCCGGTCGAGCGCGTCGAGCAGGCGCTGCCGTCGACGGCGGAACCGCGAGCGCGAGGATCGCAGATGCCGCTCGAAGTCGCCGCGCGTGAGGAAGTGTGCGAGGGCCGCCTGGTCGACGAGCGACGGGGGCCCTGCGGCGGGGGCGGGGGCGAGGTCGGACGGCGGGAGCATCCACCCGACGCCGAGGGCCGGGGAGACCGACTTCGACAGCGACCCGATCAGGGCGACCCGATCCGGAGCGAGGCGCTGCAGGGCGGGGACGGGGCGCCGGTCGTAGCGGAACTCCGCGTCGTAGTCGTCTTCGATCAGCAGCGCATCGGCGGCGCGGGCCCAGCGCACCAGGCGCTCGCGCCGCGCCGGCGACAGGGCGGCGCCGAGCGGGAACTGGTGGGCGGGCGTCACGAGCGCCGCGCGGGCACCGGTCTGCGCGGCGAGCTCGACCAGGCTGTCGGTGTCGATGCCCTCCGCGTCGACCGGGACCGGGATGGGCCGCAGTCCGTTCTGCTCCGCCTGCACGCGCAACCGCGACCAGCTCGGGTCCTCCACCAGGATCGCGCGGTGGCCGCGCCGGTGCAGCTCGCGCGTGAGGAGGTCCATCGCGTCGGTCGCCCCGTGGGTGATGATGACGTGGTCGGGGTCGGCCACCGCGTGCCGCGAGCGGGCCAGGTACGACGCGACGGCCGCCCTCGCGGACGGATGCCCCGATGTCGGTGCGGCGGCGAGCTCCCGGTCGGGCAGCGCGGTCAGGGCCGC
>NZ_SSDQ01000042.1:0-266 GCF_004794315.1 Microbacterium sp. PF5
GTTCCGGTGGCTAGAACAGTCGGTCGTTTCACCCCTTCCTGTGAGGCAAAAAGCGCCTCTTCGTCAAGGCTTCCAACGCCCTCCTGTTCTGAGCAAGCCACCTGCACTTTTTTTATAGTAATTCAAATACTCCCGCTGCTCCCATTCCGCCGCCGATACACATTGTTACGATACCGAATTGTTCGTTGCGACGTTTCATTTCGTGAATAAGAGATAGTGTTAGTTTTGCTCCTGTACAGCCAAGTGGATGTCCAAGTGCGATTGCA
>NZ_SSDQ01000043.1:0-322 GCF_004794315.1 Microbacterium sp. PF5
ATTGTCTTTTTTGTACCTTCCACAGTTTGCTCTACTGTATTTAATTTATTGCTAATATCATTATCTTTTTTAGTTAACGATTCAATAGATTGCTTAAATTCATCTGCGGTTTGCTCTGATTTCGTCATACGTTCTGTAAGCTTTCCTTGTTCGCTTTGTATGTTAGAAACAGAAGTATTAATCCCTTTAATAGTCGTCTCAATTTCAACCGTCTTTTTAGTAAAATCAGTTGTTGTTACTTGATCTTCTGGTGCTGGTGTCCAGTCTGTCACTTTGTTTCCAATTTCTATTTTCGGTCTACCTACTTTTACATTGTCTCCGC